>BACX01000271.1 GCA_000333335.1 Sphingomonas-like bacterium B12
CAAGCGGGCGCGACTCATCTGCACGTCGTCGATCTCGACGGCGCCTTCGCGGGCAAGGCGGTCAACGCCGCCGCGGTGGAGAGCATCGTCGCCGCCTTCCCCGGCAAGGTGCAGCTCGGCGGCGGAATCCGCGATCGGACGGCGGTGGATCGCTGGTTAGGCCTCGGCGTCGATCGCGTGGTGATCGGCACCGCCGCGCTCGATCATCCCGATTTCGTCGAGCAGGCCGCGCGCGACCTGCCCGGCCGCATCGTCGTCGCGGTGGACGCGCGCGATGGCTTCGTCGCCACCAAGGGCTGGGCGGACGTGTCCGAGGTCCGCGTCGTCGATCTGGCCGAGCGCTTCGCCGATGTCGGCGTCGCGGCCCTGCTGTTTACCGACGTCGGCCGCGACGGACTGCTCAAGGGCTGTAATGTCGAGGCGACCCAGGCGCTGGCCCATGCCTCGTCCATTCCCGTCATCGCCAGCGGCGGCGTCGCCGGTATCGAGGATATCGAGGCGCTGATGATCGCGCGCTCGGGCATCGTCGAGGGCGGCATCGAGGGCGTCATCACCGGCCGCGCGCTGTACGACGGGCGGCTCGATCTGGCCGAGGCGCTCAGGGTCGCGGCCGGATGACCGTCCGCGTTCGCGTCATTCCCTGCCTCGACGTTGCCGGCGGTCGCGTCGTCAAGGGCGTGAACTTCGTCGATCTCGCGGACGCCGGCGATCCGGTCGAGCAGGCGCGGGTCTATGATGCCGCGCAGGCGGACGAGCTCTGCTTCCTCGACATCACCGCTTCCCACGAGGAACGCGGCACCATCCTCGACGTGGTGGCGCGCACCGCCGCCGTCTGCTTCATGCCGCTCACCGTCGGCGGCGGCGTCCGCAAGGTCGAAGACGCCCGCGCGCTGCTGCTCGCAGGCGCCGACAAGGTGGCGGTCAACTCGGCCGCCGTCGCACGCCCCGCCCTCGTCGGCGAGATGGCCGAGCGATTCGGCGCGCAATGCGTCGTCGGCGCGATCGACGCGCGGCAGGTGTCCCCCGGCCAATGGGAGATCTACACCCATGGCGGCCGCAAGCCGACCGGGATCGATGCCGTGGCCCATGCCCGCGATCTCGCGTCACGCGGTGCCGGCGAACTGCTCGTCACCTCGATGGACCGCGACGGCACGCGCGATGGCTACGACCTCGCCCTCACCCGCGCGATTTCGGATGCGGTCTCCGTGCCCGTCATCGCCAGCGGCGGAGTCGGCAATCTCGATCACCTCGTCGCGGGCGTGACCGAGGGCCATGCCTCGGCCGTGCTCGCCGCTTCGATCTTCCATTTCGGCCAGCACAGCGTCGCCGAAGCGCGCGCGGCGCTGAAACAGGCGGGCTTGCCGGTTCGAGCCTGATCCGACCCATTTTGGAACAGGCTGCTCTCGAATAGCCACCGAATATCGTCCGTCATGCCTATAGCCTTTCGGTGAGGCGCCGATTCGCCGTTCAGGGGCGACGCAGGCAGGGAGATATCGGGATGAAGTTCGCGCACACGATTTTCGCGGTAGCGGCCATCGCCGCGATGGCATCCACTCCGGCCCTGGCGGGCGGTCATTCCTCGTCGTCGGGCGGCTGGTGGGGCAGCACCTCCGGTGGGCACTCCTCGTCGGGCGGTCACTCGACCACCACGTCGGGTGGCAACACCACCACCTCCGGCGGCAACACCACGACCAGCTCGGGCGGCATGCCGAGTTCGTCGGGTGGCAACACGACCACCTCTTCCGGCGGCACCTCGGTTCCCGAGCCTTCGGACGCGATCCTGCTGCTGATGGGCGCCGCCGGCGTCGTGATCGGCCGGAAGCTCCATGCGCGCGCCAAGCGCCGCACCGAGGCCTGAAGACCTGTTGACCCGACCACCGGCCGCCCCATAAGGCGGCCGGATGGTCGATACGCTGAACAGGCTCGCCGCCACCATCGCCGCCCGCAAGGGCGCCGATGCCGGCTCCTCCTACACCGCCTCGCTGTTCGCGAAGGGCTTGCCGAAGATCGCGCAGAAGCTCGGCGAGGAAGCGACCGAGACCGTGATCGCCGCCATGCAGCGCGATCCCAAGGCGGTGACCGGCGAAGCCGCCGATCTCCTGTTCCACCTGCTGGTGCTGCTCGAAGCGAGCGACGTGCCGCTGGCCGACGTGCTGGCGGAGCTGGATCGCCGCGAGGGCACCTCCGGCCTCGATGAAAAGGCCTCGCGCACCGTGACGCCGGTCGAGGCAGAGGAAGCACCCCGCCCGCTGTCGGCGCCAACCGCAGCTCCCGAACCCGGCCCGACGCCGGGCATCGCGCTGGGCGGCCCCGCACCGGCCTCGCGCCGCCGCATCCGGAGGGGCTGATGCCGATCAACGCCACTTTGCCCTATGACGACGGCAACATCTTCGCGAGGATCCTGCGCGGAGAGATTCCGAACAAGACGGTCTATGAGGACGAATTCGCCCTCGCCTTCCACGACATCAACCCGCAGGCGCCGGTCCACATCCTGGTGATCCCCAAGGGCCGCTACGTGTCGTGGGACGATTTCTCGGCCCATGCCCCCGATGCCGAGATCGCCGGCTTCGTCCGTGCGGTCGGCAAGGTTGCGCGCGACAACGATCTGGTCGCACCCGGCTATCGCCTGCTCGCCAATATCGGCGGGCATGGGCATCAGGAGGTGCCGCACCTCCATGTCCACCTGTTCGGCGGCCGTCCGCTCGGCCCGATGTTGTCACACGCCTGACGCAACGCGCTTGCGCGGCGCGGATCAGCCGCTAGGCTCCCGTCCCCAGAGCAACGGCGCGCCATCGGGCGCAAGCCGCTAGGGGACATGTTTGATGATCTTCGGCCGTGTTAAGCCGCTGGACGCGATTCTCGCGACCGCTGAGAAAAAGTCGCTGCACCGATCCTTGGGTGCCTTCCAACTGACATTGCTGGGCATCGGCGCCGTCATCGGCACCGGTATCTTCGTGCTGACGTCAGAGGCCGCGCAGAAGGCCGGCCCCGGCATGCTGCTGAGCTTCATCGTCGCGGGCTTCGTCTGCGGCGTCGCCGCGCTCTGCTATTCGGAACTGGCCTCGATGGTGCCGGTGGCGGGATCCGCCTACACCTACACCTACGCCGTCATCGGCGAGCTGCTCGCCTGGATGGTCGGCTGGGCGCTGATCCTCGAATATGCCGTGGGCGCGAGCGCGGTGGCGGTGGGCTGGTCGAACCATGCGGTCGGCCTGCTCTCCGCATCGGGAATCCACATACCCGCAGTGATCAGTAACGCGGACGCGCTGATGGCGCATGTCCAGCTGGCGTTCGGCGCCGCCGCCACGCCCGATCTGATGACCGCCGCGCAAACCGGCGGCTGGATCAACCTGCCGGCGATCTTCATCTCGCTGGTCGTGATGAGCCTGCTGGTGATCGGCACCACCGAGAGCGCGTTCGTCAACGCGATCCTGGTCTGCATCAAGATCGCGGCGTTGAGCCTGTTCGTGATCCTCACGCTGCCGAGCATGAAGACCGGCTATTTCCATCCCTTCATGCCCACCGGATCGGTCGGCGTGTTCGGAGCGGCGGCCTCGATCTTCTTCGCCTATGTCGGCTTCGACGCGGTGTCGACGGCCGCGGAGGAGACCAAGAACCCGCAGCGCAACGTGCCGATCGGCCTGATCGGATCGCTCGGCATCTGCACCCTCTTCTACCTGCTGGTCGCCTCCGGCGCGATCGGCGCGATCGGCGCGCAGCCGGTCACCGGCGCAAACGGTGCCTTGCTGGCGCCGGGCACCGCCGAAATCGCCGGCCGCTGTGCCGCGATCACCGGCAGCGGCGCGGTCGAGCCGCTGGTCTGCTCCAAGGAAGCGTTGGTCCATGTGCTGCAGGTGATGGGCCATCCGATCTTCGGCTGGTTCGTCGGCCTCGCCGCCGTGCTGGCACTGCCGTCGGTCGTGCTGATGATGATGTACGGGCAGACCCGCATCTTCTTCACCATGGCGCGCGACGGCCTGCTGCCGGCCAAGCTCGCGAGCGTCCATCCGAAATTCAAGACCCCGCACATCGTCACCTTCGTGACCGGCATCGCGGCGACCATTGCCGCGGCGATCCTGCCTGTCGGCAAGCTGGCGGATTATTCCAACTCCGGCACGCTGTTCGCCTTCCTGATGGTGGCGGTGTCGGTGATGGTGCTGCGCAAGACCGATCCGACGCGCAAGCGGCCGTTCCGCACCCCGCTGGTCTGGGTGGTCGCGCCGGCCGCGATCATCGGTTGCATCGCGCTCTACGCGTCGCTGCCGCTGACCGCGATCCTCGTGCTGCCGATCTGGGGCGCGATCGGGCTGCTGGTCTATTTCTTCTACAGCCGCTCGCGGTCCTATGTCGGGCGCGGCATCATCGACGAGAGCGGCGAGCCAGCACCGCAAGCGACCGCCTAAAACCGGGCGGGCATGAACAAGGAAGGGGCGGGAAGCAGNGATGCTTCCCGCCCCTTTTATCTGTCATCGTCGCCCTGTGCTCCCTTCGGGCCGGGCGAAATACGTGGCAGCCGACGTCAGCCGAGCCTCGCGGCGATCAGCTTGTTGAGATCCTGCTCGGGCCGGGCGCCATAGTGCGAGATCACCTCAGCGGCCGCGATCGCGCCCATCGCCAGGCACTCTTCGACCGGACGGCCCTTCACATGGCCGACCAGATAGCCCGCGGAGAACAGATCGCCGGCACCTGTGGTGTCCACCACCCGTTCCACCGGCTCGGCAGGCACATGGAAGCGCTCGCCGTTCGCCGCCGCCCAGGCGCCGTCCTTGCCGCGCGTCGCGACCACCAGAGGCAGCTTCGGCGCCAGCGCGTCCATCGCCGCTTCGAACGTCGCCTCGCCGGTCAGCGCCAGCAGCTCCTCCTCGTTGGCGAAGAGGATGTCGATATCGCCATCGTCCACCAGCGCGCGGAAATCGGCGAGATGATTCATGATGCAGAACACCGCCGACACCCCGAGCGCGACCTGACGACCCGCCTTGCGCGCCATCTTGATCGCCGCCTTCATCGCCGCGCGCGGCTCGGCCGGATCCCACAGATAGCCTTCGAGCAGCAGCACCTTGGCCGACGCGACCTGCGCCTCGTCCACCGCTTCCGGCGGCAGGAACTGCGCGGCGCCGAGGAACGTGTTCATCGTCCGCTCGCCGCACTCGCCGACCAGGATCAGGCAGCGGCCGGTCGGGATGTCGGCTTCGCGCGCGGGCACGATATAGTCGATGCCCTGCGCCTTCAGATCGTGCATGAACACCTCGCCGAGCTGATCCTGCGCGACCTGCCCGATGAAGGCGCAGCGCGCGCCCATCATCGCAGCACCCGCCACGGTGTTGCCGGCGGAGCCTCCCGAGATCTCCTTGCCCGGACCCATATGGCCGTAGAGCGAGGTGGCGCGATCGGCATCGATCAGCTGCATCGCGCCCTTGGTCAGCCCTTCGGCGGCGAGGAAGGCGTCGTCGGCGGGGGCGAGCACGTCCACCAGCGCATTGCCGATGGCGATGATGTCGAGCGTGGTATCGGTCACGAAAATCTCCGGAAAAGCATGGGCGTGCGCGTAGCGGGCGGCAGGCTGGCGCGCAATCTTTGCAGGGTGGCGCGCGGCACGGTTTGCGACAGCCCGTCCGCATGGCAGGGAGGGGCATGATTCGCCGCCTCGCCCCCCTGCTGCTCCCTGCTTTGGCGCTCTCCGCCTGCTCCACGCCTTCAGGGCCGTCGAGCACACCCGCCGTCCCGTCCGAGAAACCGGCCAACATGCGCGAGGCCGGGCTGGAGCGCGTGATCGGCAAGACGGCGGCGCAACTTACCGCATTGTTCGGTCCCGCCGATCTGGACGGGCATGAGGGGCAGGCGCGCAAGTTGCAGTTCGTCGGGCCGGTATGCGTGCTCGATACCTATCTGTACCCGTCGAAGGCGGGTGCCGAGCCGGTCGTCACCTATATCGACGCGCGCCTGCCGAGCGGCGACGACATCGATCGGGCGTCCTGCATCGCGGCGCTCAGCCGGCGCGCGGCGGCGCCCTAAGAGCCGCTTCCCATTCTTCCTGTACGACCGGATCGGCCTCGCCAGCCGCGCGCGCCGCATCGAGCCTTCCCAACCGCCCCAGCGCCCACACCGCCGACCCGCGCACCATCGGCGAGGGATCGGTGAGCAGCGGCTCCAGCCGCTCCGCCAGCGCCGGCCGGCCGCTATTGCCGGCCACGATCGCGGCGTTGCGCACCATCCGGTCGCGCCCGATCCGCTTGATCGGCGAACCGGAGAAGACCTGCCGGAAGCCCGCATCGTCGAGCCCCAGCAGATCCCCCACCTGCGGCGCCGCCAGCTCCGCGCGGGCGGCGAAGGCCATGTTGGCGTTGGCCGCGACCGCGAACTTGTTCCACGGGCAGGCCGACAGGCAATCGTCGCAACCATAGACGTGGTTGCCGATGCCCTCGCGCAGATCACGCGGGATCGGGCCATCATGCTCGATCGTGAGGTAGGAGATGCAGCGTCGCGCATCGATTCGGTAGGGCGCGGGAAAAGCGTTTGTCGGGCAGGCGACCTGGCAGGCATCGCACGATCCGCAGGTGTCCCGCGAAGGCGCGTCCGGCTCCAGCTCCAGCTCTGTCATCACGCAGCCGAGCAGCAGCCAGCTGCCGTGATCGCGACTGACGAGATTGGTGTGCTTGCCCTGCCAGCCGAGCCCGGCCGCCATCGCCAGCGGCTTCTCCATCACCGGCGCGGTGTCGACGAACACTTTCAGCGCCCCGCCCCCTTCCGCCACCAGCCAGCGGGCGAGCGCCTTCAGCGCCTTCTTGACGACGTCGTGATAATCCTGCCCCTGCGCATAGACCGAGATGCGCGCCGTTTCCGGCTCGGAAGCGAGGCGCATCGGGTTTTCGGGCGGCGCGTAGCTCATGCCGAGCGCGACCACCGACTTCACATCCGGCCAGAGAGACTTCGGGGACCGCCGCCAGTTGGCGCGCGCCTCCATCCAGCCCATCGATCCGTGCGCGCCCTCGCCCAGCCATTCCATGAGTCGCGCACCGGGCAGCGGCTCGTCCACCGCGCACGTCACCCCGCACGCGACGAAGCCGAGGCGGGCGGCCTCGGCCTTCAATCGTTCGGTGAGGGTCGGTTCGGACATCGGCGGCGGTATCGTACTCAATAAGACGATGGGTAACCCTGCTCGCGCTGGCGCTTAGCCTCCTTGCGCGCTTCCTTCTCCTGCCGCGCCTGCTCCTTGCGCATCTTGCGGCCGCGGTTGCGATCGGCCTCGGACTGGCTGGTGGTGCTCCAGTCCACCACCTTGGAGCCGATGCGCACCGGCGCGGTCGCGACATCATAGACGGTGTGGACGACGCAGCCCGGCAGCAGCAGGCAGGCGGCGAGCGGGAGGAGGCGCGACATCGGCTTCATGGCGCCTTGCTACCCCGCCAGAACGGCGGAATTGCGGCGGATCAGGCGCGGCGGAAAGGCAGAATCGCTTCCAGCTCGCTTGCCGTGCGTCCGCCCGCGCGCCGTGCGGACCAGGCATGGCGGACGATCTCCGCCTGCTGCTCGATGCCGTAGCGGTGGAACGGCTTTCCCGGCTTCAGCACATAGGCATAGCGGCAGAAGGGATGGCGCATCAGCGGCAGATACCAACGCCCACCCCTCTGCGCCTGCCAGACATGCGTCATCTCGTGGATGAAGAGGCCCTGCATCGATTGGCTGGCGGACGAGAAATCCGCGCACCAAGCCGAGCTCCCCGGCGGAATCCAGATATGCCCGTCCGGCGCCATCAATGTCTCGCGCGGCTGGAACGGGAACCAGCGCCGATTGACGATCCGCACCGCCTCATACTCGATCGCATCGCCGAAGATCAGATGGGCGAGCGCAGTCTCGCCGAGAGTGAGCGGACGACTATCCTCCATCAATAAGGCGCCGCGTCGCCCGCGCCGACGACCTTGGCCTCGACCGTCAGCGGCTGCCCCTTCTCGAAGCGGATACTGAACGGGATGGTGTCACCGGCTTTCAGCGTGGCGCCCAGCCCGAACATCATCACATGATTGCCGCCCGGCGCGAACCGGATCTCGCCATTGGCCGGCACGTCCAGCCCGTCGAGCCGCTGCATGCCGGTCATGCCACCCGGCCCCATCTTCATGCTCTCGTGCAATTCGGTCGATCCCGCCGCCGGGCTTTCCACCGCCAGCAGGCGCTCGGGCTGCGGGCCGCCGTGGATCGTGAGGTATCCCGCCCCCGGATTCCCCGCCACCGCCGGCAGCCGCACCCAGGCCTGATCCGCCGACAGCTTCGCCTCGTGATGGCACCCCGCCAGCGCCAGCAGCGCCCACGGCGCGATACGCGCGATCCTCATGCCCAATCTGTCCCCGATCGTTACGCCCCGTGGATTAGGGCGCCATCCCGCTTGCAGCAAGCCAAACGCCTCTTATATCGCCGCATGGAGCATTCCTCTCGTCCTTCGCTTGATGAGGGGGGACGATAGGCTCGTCGAACATTCGAGAGTTAGATTACGGGGATATTGAATGGCTAAGGTTATCGGCATCGATCTCGGCACCACGAACTCGTGCGTGGCCGTGATGGAGGGCGGCAAGCCCAAGGTTATCGAGAATGCGGAGGGCGCGCGCACGACCCCCTCCATCGTCGCCTTCACCAAGGACGGCGAGCGGTTGATCGGCCAGCCGGCGAAGCGCCAGGCGGTCACCAACCCGAACAACACCATCTTCGCGGTGAAGCGCCTGATCGGCCGCCGCTTCGACGATCCCATCACGAAGAAGGACACCGAGCTGGTGCCTTATCACATCGTGAAGGGCCCGAATGGCGATGCGTGGGTGCAGGCCGGCGGCGAGGATTACTCGCCCAGCCAGGTCTCGGCCTTCACGCTGCAGAAGATGAAGGAAACGGCGGAGTCGTATCTCGGCGAGCCGGTGACGCAGGCCGTCATCACGGTTCCCGCCTACTTCAACGACGCCCAGCGCCAGGCCACCAAGGACGCCGGCAAGATCGCCGGCCTCGAGGTGCTGCGCATCATCAACGAGCCGACCGCGGCCGCGCTCGCCTACGGGCTCGAGAAGGACAACAACAAGACGATCGCGGTCTACGATCTCGGCGGCGGCACCTTCGACATCTCCGTGCTGGAGATCGGCGACGGCGTGTTCGAGGTGAAGTCGACCAACGGCGACACCTTCCTGGGCGGCGAGGATTTCGACAACAAGATCGTCGAATATCTCGCGGAGGGCTTCAAGAAGGACGAGGGCATCGATCTCTCCAAGGACAAGCTGGCTCTCCAGCGTCTGAAGGAAGCGGCCGAGAAGGCGAAGATCGAGCTGTCGTCGGCGCAGTCCACGGAAGTGAACCTGCCCTTCATCACCGCCGACCAGAACGGCCCGAAACACCTCGTCAAGACGATCACGCGCTCGGATCTCGAGAAGCTGGTCGAGGATCTGGTCCGTCGTACGATGGAGCCGGTGAAGAAGGCGCTCGCCGATGCCGGCTTGAAGGCCGACGCGATCGACGAGGTCGTGCTTGTCGGCGGCATGACCCGCATGCCGCGCGTCCGCCAGGCCGTGAAGGACTTCTTCGGCAAGGAGCCGCACACCGGCGTGAACCCCGATGAGGTGGTGGCGATCGGTGCGGCGGTGCAGGCCGGCGTGCTGCAGGGCGACGTGAAGGACGTGCTCCTTCTCGACGTCACCCCGCTGTCGCTGGGCATCGAGACGCTGGGTGGCGTGTTCACCCGCATGATCGATCGCAACACTACGATCCCGACCAAGAAGTCGCAGACCTACTCGACCGCCGAGGACAACCAGAACGCGGTGACCATCCGCGTCTTCCAGGGCGAGCGCGAGATGGCGGCGGACAACAAGATGCTCGGCAATTTCGATCTGATCGGCATCCCGCCGGCGCCACGCGGCGTGCCGCAGATCGAGGTCACGTTCGACATCGACGCCAACGGCATCGTCAACGTCTCGGCCAAGGATCGCGGCACCGGCAAGGAGCAGCAGATCAAGATCCAGGCGTCGGGCGGCCTCAGCGACGGCGACATCGACCAGATGGTCAAGGACGCCGAGAAGTTCGCCGAGGAGGACAAGAAGCGTCGCGAAGCGGCCGAGGCGAAGAACAACGCCGAAGGCCTGATCCACTCGACCGAGCGCCAGCTGCAGGAGCATGGCGACAAGGTCGATGCGAGCCTCAAGTCGGAGATCGAGGCGGCCGTGGCGGAAGCCAAGACCGCAGTCGAAGGCGGCGACGCCACCCAGATGAGCGAGAAGGCCCAGGCCCTCGCGCAGGTCGCGATGAAGCTCGGCCAGGCGATCTACGAGAAGGATCAGGCGGCGGCCGCTTCGCCCGGCGCCGAGGGTCCGAAGGACGACGATGTGGTCGATGCCGAATTCTCGGAAGTTGACGACAACAAGTGAGAGAAACCCTCTCCCGCTAAGCGGGAGAGGGATACGGAGACTTAGTGGCGAAGCCACTTAGTCGGAGTTGGGTGAGGGCAAGTGGCGGACGCTGCGTGCCCTCACCCTCCCACCGGCTAACACCGGCGGGCCCCTCCCTCTTCCGCACGCGGGAGAGGGCCAAGAGGACTCAATGACCGAGATCGATTTTTACGAGCTGCTGGAAGTCGAGCGCACCGCCGACGACAAGGTGATCAAGTCGTCCTACCGGCGGCTGGCGATGATCCATCATCCCGACAAGAACCCCGGTTGCTGCTGATCGCGCCGAATGAGCCGAAAGGCCAGCGCGGCCCGCGCATCGAAGTCGGCTATGGCCTGGAAGGCGTGCTGACCGACGCTTATTCGAGCGTGATCATTCGCACGCAGATGATGCCGAAACTAACGGACGGCGACGTGCCGGGAGCCTTGGACGCCGGTTCCGATGCGATCATTGAACTGCTGTCGTTACCCGACGATCAGGCCCGGGCCAAAGAGGATGCGGCGACAGCGGCCTGGGGCAAGCAGCATAAGGCCGATAGCGGAGGCGTGCCCGGTGCACTGATCTTCTGGCTGATCGTCATCGCGTGGGTCGTGATCGGAGGATTCATCCGCCGCGCTCGCTATGGCCGACGCTATCACGAATCCAACTGGCCGATCTGGTTGTGGGCCGCAGACAGTTTGCTCAACAGCCGCGGCGGTGGCGGCTGGGGCGATAGTGGCGGCGGCTCATCGGATTCGGGGGGCGGAGGCTGGGGGGGCGGAGGCTTCACCGGCGGCGGCGGTGGATCGAGCGGCGGCGGCGGCGCCACAGGGAGTTGGTAATGTTCACCGAGGCCGACCAGCAGCGTATCGCCGCCGCCGTCACCGCCGCCGAAGCGTCGAGCGATGGCGAGATCGTCACCGTACTCGCCGCCGAATCGGACAGCTACAACGACGTCGTGCTGCACTGGGCGGTGCTCGCGCTGTTCCTCGCCGTTGCCATCGCCGCGGCGATACCGGGGCGGCGGACGTCGCGCTGCCACCGGCGGGATCGGGATAATAGAAGGAGAAGAGGCCGGGCAGGCCGGCCGCCGTGATCGGGCCGGAGACGACGCCGGCGCCGTCGAAGATCGGATCGACGGCGGGGCAGCCCCAGCCTTGGCGCTCGGCGAAGAAGTCCGGCGTGTAGATCGCCTCGGCGCGGGCGACCGCGCGGGTCAGTTCGGCGGCATCATAGTCGATCGCCGCGCGCCGGCCGCGATGCCCTCGACATAATGGGCGAAC
>BACX01000270.1 GCA_000333335.1 Sphingomonas-like bacterium B12
TGGAGCGCCGGTCGCCGAATCGCTGCGCGCGACGCTGATCGAGGTGGTGCTGCGCATGTCCGACGAGGCGCATGCCGAGCGCCAGCAGGCGGCCGAGCGGCAGGAATTGCTGATCGCCGAACTCAATCACCGCGTCCGCAACATCCTCTCGCTGATCCGCGGCCTCGTGCGCCAGACGCGCGGCTCCGGCTCGATCGACGATTACGTCACTGAACTGGACGGACGCATCCATTCGCTCGCCCGCGCGCACAACCAGATCACCAGCGACAATTGGGGGCCGGCTCCCTTACGCGGCCTGATCGAGACCGAGGCCGCCGCCTATCTCGCCGGCAAGGCCGAGCGGGTGCGGACCGAGGGACCGGAGGTGCTGCTCGCCCCCACAGCCTTCTCGACGCTTGCTCTGGTGCTCCACGAACTGATGACCAACAGCGCCAAATATGGGGCGCTCTCCGACAACGGCCATGTCGACGTGCGCTGGGTGGTGGATGGACAGGGCTGGCTCCAGCTCGACTGGCAGGAAAGCGGCGGCCCGGTGGTGCAGGCGCCGACGCGGCAGGGCTTCGGCAGCACGATCATCCGCCGCTCCATCCCCTACGATCTCGGCGGCGAGGCCAGCGTCGAATATCTGCCGCTCGGCCTCTCGGCGCATTTCGCCATTCCGGAACGGCACGTCACGCAGCGCAAGACGAAGGTCACGGCCTCGGTGGCGGAGGCCGAGCAGACGGCGCCGGTGACGACCGCCGGTCCGCTGATCTCGGGCGCGGTACTGTTGGTCGAGGACAGCCTGATCATCGCCATGGACGCCGAGGACATCCTGACGCGGCTCGGCGCCGAAAGCGTCGCCACCGCGTCCACCGTGCCGATTGCGCTCGACGAGTTGCGCCACTTCCAGCCGACGCTGGCGATTCTCGACATCAACCTGGGCAGCGAAACCAGCCTGCCCATCGCCGACCGGCTGAAGGCGATGGGCGTGCCCTACCTCTTCGCCACCGGCTATGGCGAGCAGGCCAAACTGCCCGCTGTCCATGCCGAGGCGCCGGTGCTGCAGAAGCCCTACACGATCGAGAATGTCGCGCGGGGGCTGGGCGGGCTGCTGAGCAAGGGCTAACGCCCCAGCATCGTCTCGGGCTTCACCACACGGTCGAACGTCTCGGCATCGACCAGGCCGAGCTCCAGCCCCGCCTCCTTGAGCGTCAGCCCCTCATGGTGTGCGTGCTTGGCGATCTTCGCGGCATTGTCGTAGCCGATTGCGGGCGCGAGCGCCGTTACCAGCATCAGCGAGCGATCGAGCAGCGCCGCGATCCGCGCGCGATCCGGCTCCAGCCCGTCGATGCAGCGCTCGCGGAAGCTGTCCATCGCGGTCGCCAGCAGTTCGACCGAGCGCAGCACGTTCGCCCCGATCAGCGGCTTGAAGACGTTCAGCTCCATATGCCCCTGCAGCCCGCCGACGGTGATCGCGACATGGTTGCCCATCACCTGGGCTGCGACCATCGTCACCATCTCGCACTGGGTCGGGTTGACCTTGCCCGGCATGATCGAGCTGCCCGGCTCGTTCTCCGGTAGCTTTAATTCGCCCAACCCGCAGCGCGGGCCGGAGCCGAGCAGGCGGATGTCGTTCGCGATCTTGGAAAGCGCGACCGCCAGGCTGTTGAGCCGGCCCGAGAAATCCACCAGCGTATCGTGGCTGGCCAGCGCCTCGAACTTGTTGGGCGCGGTCTCGAAGGCGAAGCCGGTGATGGCACTCACCTCCTTCGCGAAGGCCTCACCGAAGCCCTTCGGCGCATTGAGACCGGTGCCGACCGCCGTGCCGCCCTGCGCCAGTCGCGACAGCGCATGGGTAACGAACGGCTCGGTACGCACCCGCGCCAGCCGCAGCTGCGCGCCATAGCCCGAAAACTCGTCGCCCAGCGTCAGCGGCGTCGCGTCCTGCAAGTGGGTGCGGCCGATCTTGACGATATCGTCCCACGCCCTCGCCTTGTCGAACAGCGCCTCCTCCAGCCGCTGAAGCGCCGGCAGTAGCCGGTCGCGCGCCGCCAGCGCCGCCGCGATGTGCAGCGCCGTCGGGAAGCTGTCGTTGGACGACTGGCTCTTGTTGACGTGGTCGTTGGGATGAACCGGCGACTTGCCACCGCGCTTGCCCGTCAGCGCCTCGTTGGCGATGCCGGCGACCACCTCGTTGACGTTCATGTTGCTCTGGGTGCCGGAACCGGTCTGCCAGATCACCAGCGGAAACTGGTCGTCATGCGCGCCGGCGGCGACCGACGCCGCCGCCGCCTCAATCGCATCGGCAATTTCCGCGTCGAGGCCATGCGCCCGGTTCACCCGCGCCGCCGCCTGCTTCACGATGGCGAGCGCATGGACGATGCCGATCGGCATCCGCTCCTGCGATCCGAACGGGAAATTGTGGAGCGATCGCTCGGTCTGCGCGCCCCAATAGGCCGATGCGGGCACCTCGATCGGTCCGAAGCTGTCGGTCTCGGTGCGCGTGTCGGTCATGTCGGGCTCCTTGTGGGTCGATACCTAGCTGGCATCCGGCCGGAATGTTTCAAGATGGCGACGGATTGAAGGTTGTCCGGCCGGCCAATGCGCCTAGATCGGACGGGAAGGAGATATCATGGCCAAGAAGCCCACGACCGACAAAGCCGCCAAGGCCGACCTGTCCGCCACCAAGATCGCGACGATCGCCGCGGGCGCGACGATCGGTTCGGCCGCCATCGCCGCCGCCGTGCTGTTCGCCACCCGCAAGCGTGGCGCGGACGAGCCCAAGCCCGCCGCCAAGAAGACGAAGACGCCGTCCCCGGTGCGCGTGCCGCCGGAAACCGACTGATCGGGCTTTCGGAGAGCCGCTTCGCGCATCGGCGCGAGGCGGGCGGCTCACTTCTTCCGGGTGAAATCCACCGAGACGACGTTCGAGCCGTCCTCGCTGGTGGCGACCGGCGTATCGTTCTCGGGCTCGCCCGGCTCGGCCTCGCCATCCTCGGACTGCGCCTGGAACTGCAGCGCGAAATTCACCGCCGGATCGACGAAGCCCGTCACCGCCGCGAACGGCACGTGCAACTTGGCCGGCACCTGGTTGAAGCTCAGGCCCACCTCGAACGCGTCCGGTTCCACCTTCAGATCCCAGAATCGGTTCTGGATGACGATGGTCATTTCGTCGGGGAAGCGCTGGATCAGGTGCTGGGGGATGTCCACGCCCGGCGCCTGCGTCTTGAAGGTGATGTAGAAATGGTGCTCGCCCGGCAGGCCGCCACCGCGCTCCACCTCGCCCAACACGCGGCCAACGACGGCGCGCAGCGCCTCCTGCACGATCTCGTCATAGGGAATCAGGCTGTCTGGCACGGTACCTTCGGTCATGGGCACGTACCTGAACGCGCCCGCCGCCATGGTCAAGATCGTTGCGTCGCAGCGCGGCCACGCTATGAGGGCCGCGCCTGAACCCAGGGGGAATGCCATGCGTCGCGCGCAAGTCCGCCGCGAAACCACCGAGACGCAGATCGCCGTCGAGCTGAACCTCGACGGGACGGGCGCCTATTCGATTTCCACCGGCATCGGCTTCCTCGATCACATGCTGGAGCAGTTGTCCCGCCACTCGCTGATCGACCTCACCGTCGATGCGAAGGGCGATCTGCATATCGATCAGCACCATACGGTCGAGGATACCGGCCTTGCGATCGGCGAGGCGCTGGCCAAGGCGCTCGGCGACAAGAAGGGCATCCGCCGCTACGCCGACGCGCTCTCGCCGATGGACGAGACGCTGACCCGCGTCGCGATCGACATTTCGGGCCGCCCCTATCTCGTGTGGAAGACGGAGTTCAGCCAGAAGCGGCTGGGCGAGATGGACACCGAGATGTTCGAGCATTGGTTCCACAGCTTCGCGCAGACCGGCGGGCTGACGCTGCACGTCGAGACGCTGTACGGCACCAACAACCATCATATCGCCGAGGCCGCGTTCAAGGGCCTCGCCCGCGCGCTGCGCGGCGCGATCGAGATCGATCCCCGCAAGGCGGATGCCATCCCCTCCACCAAGGGCACGCTGGGCGGGCAGTAAGGGAGCCGGACATGTTCGTGATCTCGCTGACCTACACGGCGCCGGAAGAGGTGGTCGACGTCCACCTCCCGGCGCATGTCGAGTGGATGAAGCAGGCTGTTGCCGATGGCGCGCTGCTCGCGTCGGGCCGCAAGGTGCCGCGCACGGGCGGCGTGATCATCGCCAAAGCCGCATCCCGTGCCGAGGCAGAAGCCTTCGCCGCGAGCGATCCGTTCGTCGCCGAGGGCGTCGCCACGTTCGACATCACCGAAGTCGCGCTCGGCATGACCGCGCCCCGCCTGGACGCGCTGAGAGGGTGACCCTCGCGCTGATCGACTATGGCGCGGGCAACCTGCGCTC
>BACX01000269.1 GCA_000333335.1 Sphingomonas-like bacterium B12
TCCCGCATGACCCAGCTCATCCTTCTCCTGAGGACGATAACGTCCTCGTCGCCGTCGCGCCGATCGCGGCCGGCGACCCTCTCACCGTAGCGGGCGGCACCGTGCCCGCGCGCGAGGGCATCACCATCGGTCACAAGGTCGCGCGGCAGGCGCTGCGTTCCGGCGACCGGGTGATCAAGTACGGCGCACCGATCGGATCGATGATCGCGGCGGCCGACGCCGGCGACTGGGTGCATCTCCACAACATGCGCAGCGATTATATCGCGGCCCACCTCAGGGCTGCACCAGAGGAACCGGAATGATCGAAGCCTTTCTGCGTCAGGATGGTCGCAAGGGGATCCGCAACGTCGTGGCGGTGGCGTATCTCGTCGAGTGCGCCCACCATGTCGCGCGCCGGATCGTCGACAAGGCGGACGATCCCGACGTGCATCTGATCGGCTTTCCGGGCTGCTATCCCAATGCTTATGCCGCCCGCGTGATGGAAGCGATCGCGACGCACCCCAATGTCGGCGGCGTGGTGCTGGTGTCACTCGGCTGCGAGAGCTTCAACCGCGAACGCCTCGCCGACGTGGTGCGCGCCAGCGGACGGCCGGTGGAGCTTCTCGTGATTCAGGAGGTCGGCGGCACGGCGGCGACGATCGCGGCCGGCATCGCGGCGGTGGAGCGGGTTCGCGAGGCGGCGGCCACCACACCGCGCGCGGCGATGGCGCTCGACGAACTGGTGATCGGCAC
This sequence comes from Sphingomonas-like bacterium B12, assembly GCA_000333335.1. Classification (GTDB taxonomy): domain Bacteria; phylum Pseudomonadota; class Alphaproteobacteria; order Sphingomonadales; family Sphingomonadaceae; genus Solisphingomonas. The sequence goes on from BACX01000269.1 coordinate 733, forward strand.
GATCTGCGGCGGATCGGACGGGACGAGCGGCATCACTGCCAACCCGGCGGTCGGCCGCGCGTTCGACCGGCTGGTCGCGGCGGGCGCCACCTGCATCTTCGAGGAAACCGGAGAGCTGGTCGGCTGCGAGACGATCATGGCCGAGCGTGCGATCACGCCGGAGCTGGGCCGGGAGATCGAGGCCTGCGTCCACAAGGCCGAGCGTTACTACACGACGATGGGCTTCGGCAGCTTCGCGCCCGGCAATGCCGAGGGCGGCCTCACCACTCAGGAAGAGAAATCCATGGGGGCCTATTCCAAATCAGGCTCCTCGCCGATCAGCGGCATTATCAAGCCGGGCGACGTGCCGCCGACGGGGGGCCTCTATTTGCTCGACGTGGTGCCGGACGGCGAGCCGCGCTTCGGCTTCCCCAACATCTCGGATAATGCCGAGATCGTCGAGATGATCGCCTGCGGGGCGCATCTCACGCTCTTCACCACCGGGCGCGGCTCGGTGGTCGGTTCGGCGATCTCGCCGGTGATCAAGATCTGCGCCAATCCGGAAACGGCACGGCGCCTCGCGGCCGACATGGATGTCGATGCCGGCCGCATCCTCGAAGGAGAAGCCAGCTTGGCCGAGGTGGGTAACGAGATTTTCGATCGGGTGATGGCCGTCGCGGCCGGCGAACGCAGCGTGTCCGAAGAATTGGGGCATCGCGAATTCATCCTGACCTACAAGGCGTTCGATCCGGTCGGCCCGGCCTGCCTTCCCATCGTGCGGAGGGCCACGGCATGAGCGGCCGGCTGGCGGGCAAGACCGCGCTGATCACGGCGGCGGGGCAGGGCATCGGCCGCGCCACCGCGCTGTCCTTCATCGAGCAGGGCGCGCGGGTGATCGCGACTGACGTGCGCGAGGAGTTGCTGGACGGGCTGGAGGGCTGCGAGCGTCGCCGGCTCGATGTGACGGACGCCGATGCCATCACCGCGCTTGCCACGGAGATCGGCGCGATCGATATCCTGTGCAACGTGGCGGGTTTCGTCCACGCCGGCACCATCCTCGATTGCGATGAAAAGGCATGGGCCTTCTCGATCGATCTCAACATGACCGCGATGTACCGCACCATTCGCGCGTTCCTGCCCGCGATGCTGGCGGCGGGCGGCGGCGCGATCGTCAACGTCGCGTCGATCGCGAGCTCGGTGAAGGGCATCCCCAACCGCTTCGCCTACGGGGCCACCAAGGCCGGCGTGATCGGCCTCACCAAGGCGGTGGCAGCGGATTTCGTGGGGCAGGGCGTGCGCTGCAACGCGATCTGTCCCGGCACCGTGGAATCGCCTTCGCTCCAGCAGCGGCTGCGCGACACCGGCGATTATGAGGCCGCGCACGGCCAGTTCATCGCTCGCCAGCCCATGGGGCGGCTCGGCAGGCCTGAGGAGATCGCGGCGCTGGCGCTCTATCTCGCAAGCGACGAATCCGCTTTCACCACGGGCGCGGTGCACGTCATCGACGGCGGCTGGATCAACTGAGGAGCAAGACATGAAACTGGTTCGATACGGCGCGGCGGGTGCCGAGCGGCCTGGCCTGATCGATGCCGAGGGTGCGCTGCGCGATCTTTCGGGTCATGTCGCCGATATCAGCGGTGAGGTGCTTGGCGCGGACGATCTGGCGGGCCTCGCCGCGATCGATCCTGCAAGCCTGCCCGTGGTCGATGGCCCGGTCCGCTACGGGCCGTGCGTGGGGAGGGTTGGCAAGTTCCTGTGCATCGGCCTCAATTATTCGGATCATGCCGCCGAGACGGGTGCCACCGTCCCGCGCGGTCTTCCGGGGGAGTCACAGCACGACGATCGACTTCGTCGACCATTACCGGTCCGCCGGCATGGACTTCGATTATGGCTGGGAAAGCCGCTGGATCCGCGACGAGGGCTTCTCCGGCCTGATCGGTGGTGCGCTCAAGAGCGGGCTAGTCGCGCTGGGCGTCGAGGCGAAATCTTGCACGCCCTCGCTCAAGCCTTCGTCACTGGTCCCGCCACCAAACGTTTCGGCGAGAAGCAGGCCATTATCGCCGGCATGGCGGCCGACGCGCTGGGCTACGTCTTGCTGGCGTTCGCGACGCGAGGCTGGAGCCTTCCCCAT
>BACX01000268.1 GCA_000333335.1 Sphingomonas-like bacterium B12
CCTCGTGACGCGTCCTTGAGCCGCGCTCTGGCATGGGCGCTTAATGGACCGGACTCCTTTGGGGCCGGTGGACGGGGATTTTTGAGGCGGACGATGGCACGATCGAACGGGGTAATCGGGTTTCTGACCCGCCTGCGGAGAGATGCACGAGGCAACGTGTTGGCGATCATGGCCGCCGCGATGATCCCGCTGTGCGCGTTCGCCGGATCGGCGATCGATCTCGGCCGCATGTACGTCGTCCGCACGCGCCTGCAGACCGCCTGTGACTCGGGCGTGCTCGCCGGCCGCAAGTTCATGGATCCCAATACGCAGGCTGTCGGCCAGCCGCTGACCGGCACCGCGCTGACCCAGGCCAACGCCTATTTCAACAACAATTTCGGATCGAGCTGGGCCGCGAGCAGCTGGTTCGTCGCCGGCTCCCAGAGCTTCACGACGACCGCCTTTTCGGACAGCAACGGAATTACGCAGGTCAACGGCGCCGCATCCACCCAGGTGCCGATGACGCTGATGCGCATGTTCGGCGCGCCCAACCGCACGATCAGCGTCACCTGCCAGGCGAGCTTCGACACGCCCGACGCCGACGTGATGTTCGTGCTGGACACCACCGGCTCCATGTCGTGCCTGCCGTCCGATCCGACGAGCTGCAGCACCACGCCCGTGGCATACACCATGCCGGACGGCAGCACGGACTATTACAACCCCGAAAAGAGCGGTTCCAAGCTGCAGGCCGTGCGCGATGCGGTGGCGACCTTCTACGACACGCTGGCCGCCAACCTGACACCGGGCACCAACGTCCGCTACGGTTTCGTGCCTTATACGTCGACGGTGAACGCCGGCGCGGCGCTCACCACGCTCGGCACGAACTATCTCGCGACGCAGTGGACCTACCAGTCGCGCAAGGTGACCGGCGACTATGCCGTGTCGAAATCCGGCAACGCATCCAACACCAGCGACAACAAGACGACGTGCCAGGGCTTCACCCTCGCGAACACGCGCTCGGCGGCTACCTACATCTATCCGGCGACCGGCAAGCTCGGCACCTGGAACAACGGCACCTGTTCGGTTCAATATTACAATCTCGGCCCGGTCTGGACGTACCAGCCGGTGACGTACAACACGAGCGCATTCGTCAACACGCTCTCCTCCGGTACCGTCACCGACCCGAGCAAGGTCACCGGCGCGACAACCTCCTGGCAGGGCTGCATCGACGAGCAGACCAGCGGGAACTACAACAACGTCAGCAGCTACAACATCAACGCGCTGCCCGCCGACATGAACCCGGATCTCATCCCGACCGCGGCGACCAGCCCGTGGGCGCCGATGTGGCCGGCCGTGGTCTATGGCCGCAACGGCCTGTCCTATTCCTATTCGGTCGGCGATTACGGCTTCTGGAACAGCGCCAACGACACCGAGAATGGCGAAAACAACGTCACTCCGGATACGACATCAAGCTACCCGCAAAACCCCAACTTCATCGGGGCTTATGAGAGGTATTCCGGCTGGGTGCCCTGCGGACAGCCCGCGCAGCGCCTGACCGCCCGCGATCCGAAGAACAGCGCGGACCGGGCCGCGGTCGTCGCCTACATGGCGTCGCTCCGGGCGCATGGCGGCACCTATCACGACACCGGCATGATCTGGGGCCTGCGCATGATCTCGCCGCAGGGCATCTTCGGCAATGACACCGCGAAGTGGCCGGGCCACGCCGAACCGAAGCGCGTCATCGTCTTCCTGACCGACGGCGCGATGTCGACCAGCTCCTACAGCTACACGATGACGGGCATCGAATCGCTCGACCGGCGCGTGCGCGGCACCGCCACGGACGATCTCGACAACTATCACAACGCCCGCTTCCTCGCGGAGTGCAGCAAGGCGCAGCAGAAGAATATCCAGGTCTGGGTGGTCGCGGTCGGCCAGAGCCTCACGCAGCCGCTGATCGATTGCGTCGGCGCGGCGCACCCCGAACGCGCGATCTTCGTAAACAGCAGCACCGATCTGTCCGCGAAGTTCAAGGATATCGCGACCGCTGTCTCCATGCTGAGGGTCTCGCAATGATGCGCCGACTGCTTTCCAGGCTCCGCCGCTCCAACGTCGGCGTCACCGCCGTCGAGTTCGGGCTGATCGCACCGGTCATGCTGCTGATGCTCATGGGCCTGATGGAGGTGTGCTACGAAGCCTACGTCCAGGCGACGCTGAATGGCGCGATCCGAAAGGCGGGCCGCGACGCCGGCATCCAGGGTGGACAGCAGAACTGGTCCGCGATCGACCAGGCAGTGCTGACGCAGGTCCACCGCGTCGCCGCTTCCGCGAGCATCGTCAACTCGGTGCACCAGAGCTATTCCAGCTTCTCGAAGGTGCAGGTTCCCGAACCCTATACGGACAGCAACAACAACGGCAAATACGATGCCGCCACCGAATGCTTCACCGATGTGAACGGAAACCAGACCTGGGACAGCGATCAGGGCGTGACCGGCCAGCAGGGTGGCGCCAGCGACGTCGCGGTCTATACGCTCACGATCAAGTATCTGCGGCCGTTCCCGCTGGCCAAGCTGGCGGGTCTGTCGACCTATGCCAACATGACCTCGCAAACGATCATGCGCAACCAGCCCTATACGGCGCAATCGACGAGCAGCCCCAAGACCTGCTGCCCCGGATCGGGATGCAACTGATGGCCGCGCATCGGATCCTCGCCGGGCCTGCCGGCCGCATTCGCCGCATCGGCGCCAGGTTGCGCCGCGATACCGGTGGCCTCGCCCTGATCGAATTCGCGCTGGCCGCGCCGCTGGTCGTCGTGACCGGCCTCTATGGCATCGAGCTCGCCAATCTCGCGCTCGTGAATATGCGGATCAGCCAATATACGATGGATCTGGCCGATAACGCCGCGCGCATGGGCGACGAGGCCGGCCTGTCTACCTATACGATCGACGAAGCCAACATCAACGATGCCATGCAGGGCGCCCGCCTCGAAGGCGCCAGCCTCCGCCTGACGACCTATGGCCGCATCACGCTGTCCAGTCTCGAGGGGACGGGCGGCAAGCAGCTGCTGCACTGGCAACGCTGCATCGGACAGATGCAGGCCGCCGGCTACCAGTCCAGCTATGGGACCGCGAGCGGCACCTCCGGCACCTACATCGCCAACACCGGCATGGGCGACACCAACTACAAGGTCGTCGCACCCGATGGATCGGGCGTGATGTTCGTCGAGATCAACTATCTCTACCAGCCGCTGTTCGGCAACTTCTTCGTGACGCCGAAGAAGATCCATTACGTGTCGTCCTACATCGTACGTGACGACGCCCGAAGCTATGCCTCGGGCGTCACCAACACGAACGGGCAGACGATATCGTCCTGCTCCAGCTACCTGGCCTGACCGCGAACGGCCAGGCCGGCCGGAATCAGGCCTTGTAGCAGACCTTCTTGGCGGCGGTGACGACGTCGTCCGCCTTGATCAGCGCCAGCTTCTCGAGGTTCGCGGCATAAGGCAGCGGCACGTCGACGTTGGTGACGCGCAGCACCGGCGCGTCGAGGTCGTCGAAGCCCTGCTCCATCACCACGGCAGCGATCTCGGACGCGATCGAGCAGGTCGGCCAGCCCTCTTCCACCACCACCAAGCGGTTGGTCTTGGCGAGCGACTTCAGCACCGTCTCGGTGTCGAGCGGGCGCAGCGTGCGCAGGTCGACCACCTCGGCGTCGATGCCCTCTTCCGCCAGCTTCACGGCCGCCTCGAGGGCGACGCCGACGCCGATCGAATAGCTCACCAGCGTGACGTCCTTGCCTTCCTTGGCGATCCGCGCCTTGCCGATCGGCAGCACGAAATCGTCGAGCTTGGGCACCTCGAACGACTGGCCGTAGAGCAGTTCGTTCTCGAGGAACACGACCGGATCCTCGCAGCGGATCGCCGCCTTGAGCAGGCCCTTGGCGTCGGCCGCGCTATACGGCGCGATCACGATCAGGCCCGGCACCGAGGCATACCACGGGCCATAGTTCTGGCTGTGCTGCGCGCCCACGCGGGCGGCGGCGCCGTTGGGGCCACGGAACACGATCGGCGCGCGCATCTGGCCGCCGGACATATAGTTGGTCTTGGCGGCCGAATTGATGATGTGGTCGATCGCCTGCATCGCGAAGTTGAAGGTCATGAACTCGACGATCGGGCGCAGGCCCGCCATCGCCGCGCCCGTGCCGACGCCCGCGAAGCCGTATTCGGTGATCGGCGTGTCGATCACGCGGCGATCGCCGAACTCGTCGAGCAGGCCCTGGGTCACCTTGTAGGCGCCCTGATATTGCGCGACTTCCTCGCCCATCACGAAGACGCGGTCGTCCGAACGCATCTCCTCGGCCATCGCGTCGCGCAGCGCCTCGCGAACGGTGGTCTTCACCATCTCGGTGCCTTCTGGGATCTCCGGATCGCGGGCGTCGATGCCAGCCTTCTCGGCCTTGGCGACGTCGGCGACGAGTTCGCGCGCAGCAGTTTCCATCTGGTGCGGCGTCGTGGCGTCGGGAACGGCGGCCTTGGGCGCCTCTTCCTTCGGCTCCTCGGCCTTGGGCGCGGGCTTCGCGGCCGACGCATCCTCGCCCTCGGCGGCGAGCATCGCGATCGGCGCGCCGACCTTCACGCCGTCGGTGCCCTCGGGCACCAGGATCTGGGCGATCGTGCCTTCGTCCACCGCCTCGAATTCCATCGTCGCCTTGTCGGTCTCGATCTCGGCCAGGATGTCGCCGGATTTCACCGCGTCACCCTCTTTCACCAGCCATTTGGCGAGCGTGCCCTCCTCCATCGTGGGGGACAGCGCCGGCATCTTCAGTTCGATCGCCATCTCAGTAGGTCCCCACCAGCACGTCGGTATACAGCTCCTTCGGATCGGGCTCGGGCGACTGTTCGGCGAAGTCGGCCGCTTCCGCGACGATCTGGCGGATGTCCTTGTCGGTCTTCTTCAGCTCTTCCTCGGTGACGCCGAGCGCTTCCAGCTCGCGCTTCACCGCGTCGATGCAGTCCGAGGAATCCTTCATCGCCTGCACTTCCTCGCGCGTCCGGTACTTGGCCGGATCGGACATCGAGTGGCCGCGATAGCGGTAGGTCTTGAGCTCCATCACGATCGGCCCATTGCCGGCGCGGACCCACTTGAGGGCCTCTTCGATGGCGCCGCGAACCGCGAGCACGTCCATGCCGTCCACCTGCATGCCCGGCACGCGGAAGCTCTCGCCGCGACGATAGAGCTGATCCTCGGACGAGGAGCGGCCGACTGCGGTGCCCATCGCGTAGCCATTGTTCTCGATCACGAAGATGATCGGGAGCTTCCACAGCTCCGCCATGTTCATGCTCTCGTAGACCTGGCCCTGGTTGGCCGCGCCATCGCCGAAATAAGCGAGGCAGACGCCGCCGTCATTGGCGTATTTGTGCTTGAAGGCGAGGCCGGTGCCGAGGCTGACCTGCGCGCCGACGATGCCGTGGCCGCCGTAGAATTTATGCTCGACGCTGAACATGTGCATCGAGCCGCCCTTGCCCTTCGAGATGCCGGCCTGGCGCCCGGTCAGCTCGGCCATGATGACCTTGGGATCGATGCCATAGGCGAGCATGTGGCCGTGATCGCGATAGCCGGTGATCACGCTGTCCGTCTCGGCGTTGAGCGCGGACTGCAGGCCGACCGCAACCGCCTCCTGCCCGATATAGAGGTGGCAGAAGCCGCCGATCAGACCGAGGCCGTAGAGTTGACCGGCGCGCTCCTCGAAGCGGCGGATCAGCGTCATCTGGCGGTAGAATTCGAGCAGCTCTTCCTTGCTCGCCGTGTAGCGGTCAGGCTCGCCGGGGCGCTCGCGATTGGGAATGGGATCCGCCTTCGGCTTGGCAGCCGCAGGGCTTTTGGCAGGTGTTCTCGCCACGGTTCAGGCCTCTCGGAATGGGCTTCGTTGGCGCGTGGTATAGGCGCTGACAGCGCAAACACGCAACGGGAGGGTGTGGTTGCGTTTGCAGGAGATGCAATTGCACGAATTGCACCCTTGTGCCGTGAACGTCACTCGATCCGTTCGCACTGAGCGTAGTCGAAGTGCGGGCCTCAAGCGGAAACGCCTGCAGCCCGCCCTTCGACTACGCTCAGGACGAACGGAGTATTTGTGAATGAAAAGCCCCTTACGGCGTGGTCTGGATGATCACTTCGTCGGGGCGCGCGAGGCCCATGTCGCGGCGGACCAGTTCGTCCGCCATGTCGGGATCGACATGCTTGGCGTCGAGCAGCGCCACCTTGCGCGCCAGCGCGGCGCGCTGCGCCTCGATCACCTTGAGCTGCGCCTGCCGCTGGGCGAGCTGCGTCTTGTAGTCGCCGAGCGCCAGCAGCCCGTTCGGCCCGGCGATCGCATAGCCCGCGAAATTGCCGATGACGAGCAGAGCCAGCGCGGGCAGAGCCGCGGCTCGGATGATTTCGACGGGACGACGCTTGCTTCGCATTGCGCCGTCATTATCGAGTCAAACGAATCGCGACTCAAGCCTCTTTTCACTGGAATCAGGCAACTTTCGTCGCAAAAGCCGCCTTGCCCGCATAGCGCGCCATCGAGCCCAGTTCCTCCTCGATGCGGATGAGCTGGTTGTACTTGGCGAGCCGGTCCGAACGGGCCAGCGACCCGGTCTTGATCTGGCCGCAGTTGGTGGCGACGGCAAGGTCGGCGATGGTCGAATCCTCGGTCTCGCCGGAGCGGTGCGACATCACGGCAGTGTAGCGCGCGCGCTGCGCCATGTTCACCGCTTCCAGCGTCTCGGTCAGCGAGCCGATCTGGTTGACCTTCACCAGCAGCGAGTTGGCGATGCCCTCGCTGATGCCGCGCGCCAGCCGCTTCGGATTGGTGACGAAGAGATCGTCGCCGACCAGCTGCACCTTGTCGCCGATCTTCTCGGTGAGCAGCTTCCAGCCGTCCCAATCATCCTCGGCCATGCCGTCCTCGATCGACCAGATCGGGTAGCGCGCGGCGAGATCGGCGAGATAGTCGACCATCCCGGCCGAAGTCAGCGTCTTGCCCTCGCCCGAGATGACGTAGTTGCCGCCCTTGTAGAATTCGGTCGCCGCGCAATCGAGCGCCAGCGCGACCTGCTCGCCGGGCTTGTAGCCGGCCTTTTCGATCGACTTCAGGATGAACTCGATCGCCTCGTTGGTGGAGCCGATGTTCGGCGCGAAGCCGCCCTCGTCGCCGATGCCGGTGGAGAGGCCCGCTTCCGACAGCCCCTTCTTCAGCGTGTGGAAGATCTCCGCGCCCCAGCGCACAGCATCGGCCAGCGTATCGGCGCCGTGGGGCACGATCATGAATTCCTGGAAGTCGATCGGATTGTCGGCATGCTCGCCGCCGTTGATGATGTTCATCATCGGCACCGGCAGGACATGCGCCGCGACGCCGCCGACATAGCGGTAGAGCGGCAGGCCGCGGCTCTCGGCGGCCGCCTTGGCGACCGCGAGGCTGACGCCGAGGATCGCGTTGGCGCCGAGCTTCGACTTGTTGTCGGTGCCGTCGAGGTCGATCATCGCGGCGTCGATCTCGGCCTGGTCCTCGGCCTCGAAATCGGTGAGCAGCTTGGCGATCTTGCCGTTCACGGCCTTCACCGCATCCTTCACGCCCTTGCCGCCGTAGCGGGACTTGTCGCCGTCGCGCTTCTCGACCGCCTCGTGGGCACCGGTGGACGCGCCCGAGGGCACGGCGGCGCGGCCGAAGCTGCCGTCCTCCAGCGTCACGTCCACTTCGACGGTCGGGTTGCCGCGGCTGTCGAGGATTTCGCGGGCGTGGATGTCGATGATGGCGGTCATGCGGAAGGCTCCCTCCAATGGTTCGCGGCGGCTGTTAGCCGCGCAACACCGGCGAGGCAATCGGCACGGCCTGCCGCTTTGTAAGGAACCGGCCAAGAGACGGCTGGTTTTGTGAGGGAGAGCGCGTCTATGATCGCGCGCGTAACGAACGAAAGGGTTCGCCATGGCCGAGACGCTCCCCGAGGGCACCGATCACGTCATCCCCGGTGCCCAGAACAGTTCCACCCGTGAGAAACTGAAGGCGGACGCCGCCGATTTCCGCGACAAGGCGTCGGCCAAGGCGGCCGACCTCAAGGGTCAGGCCTCCGACAAGGCACGCGAATATGCCGACGAGGGCAAGGCGCGCGCATCAGCCGGGCTGGATTCGGTCGCGAAGATGATTTCGGACAGCGCCGCGCAGATCGACGACAAGCTGGGCGCCGCCTACGGTGACTATGCCCGCAAGGCGGGCGATGCGGTGGCCGATTTCTCGGCTTCGCTGCGCGACAAGGATGTCGAGGAACTGCTCGACGACGCACGTGATCTCGTGCGCCGCTCGCCGGCGATCGCGATCGGCGCGGCGGCGGCGGCCGGCTTCGTCATCGCCCGCATCGTCAAGGCCGGCAGCGAGGCCTTGGACGAGACCGCCAAGGCGGCCGAGCCCAAGATGCCCCAAAAGAAGGCCGCGAGCGACGGCACCGAGACGGTGAGCGCCGCCACCCGCAAGGCGTCGCCCAAGCGCAAGCCGCGCACGACCTCCTGAGCGTTCCGGAGACTGCGGGGGATATGCTGGGTCTGGGTGGCCTGATCGGTCAGTTGATCGAGGACGGACGCGCGCTGGCGCGGGCCGAAGCCAATCTGCTCAAGAGTAAAGGCTTCGCGATCCTGCGTCGATCGCGCACGGCGATCATCCTGCTTCTGATCGCGGCGTGCCTGGGCCTTCGCTCCGTCGTCGCGCTGATGCTGGGGCTGGTGCTGGAGCTCGCTCCGTATGTCGGCGCCGCGCTTGCCGGTCTGATCCTGCTGATCGGCGGGCTTGCAATGGCCGCGTTCC
>BACX01000267.1 GCA_000333335.1 Sphingomonas-like bacterium B12
AACAGCCCCGTTTCCTTCATGATGTCATAGCCGTGTCGCCACTCCTGCGCGCGGACGGACAGCGTGTTCACCAACGCGATCATTTGTTTCGACGGGCGGCGGCTTCCGGGCATGTCGTCTTACAACATATGTAGAATTATTCGTCAGGCGGCCGCGATGTTCCGCAATTGCCAGGCCGCCAGCATGGTCGCGGCGCCACCCAGCACGAAGCTGAGGCCGACGAAAACGCCGAGCATCTGCACTGCTGGAAACGGCCAGCTGAACAAAAGCAGCAGCGCCAACGCCCAGTTGATCGCACCGACCCCCAGCAGCATCCCGCGCGTCGGCCCCGGCCCGGCGAGCCGCGCGGCACCGAACTCGATCATGCCGCGCCAGAACAGCCAGAGCGCCACCAGCAGCGCCAGCGAGGCGGCGCCCGCCACCGGATTGATGATCACCAGAAGCCCGACGAGGATCGATCCGGCGCCGTAGAGAATCTCCGTCCAGCGCCGGTGCGTGCCGTGGCTGCGGAAGCCCATCACAACGGTCGCGATGCCGGTGAGGAGCAGCAGCCAGCCGATCAGCACCGCGATCGCGGCAGTGGTGAAGCCGGGTGCCGCGAGGAAGAAGATGCCCGCGACGAGCAGCAGCACGCCGCATGCCATCGTCCAGGTCCAGCGGTTGACGGGTTGCGGGCCGGCGGCGGTGGCCATGTCTGTCTCCTCCTGCATCCCCCCGGCGGATCAACAAAGCGGTCGCCGCCCCGGTTCCTTGGCGCTATGGCGCCCTCATGCACGACATTCACATCATCGGCGGCGGCCTCGCCGGATCGGAAGCCGCGTGGCAGCTGGCCGAGGCGGGCTACAAGGTGCGCCTCTCCGAAATGCGCGGCGTAGAAGGCACGCCCGCCCACCACACCGACGATCTCGCGGAACTGGTCTGTTCCAACAGCTTTAGGTCGGACGATGCCGAGAAGAACGCCGTCGGCCTGCTCCATGCGGAGATGCGGGCGCTTGGCTCGCTGATCCTGCGCGAAGGCGACGCCCACCGTGTCCCCGCCGGTTCGGCGCTGGCGATGGACCGCGACGGTTTCTCGGCGGGCGTCACCGCCGCGATCGAGGCGCATCCGAACATCGAGCTGGTCCGCGAACGGATCGACGCGCTGCCCGAGTGTCCGGCCATCGTCGCCACCGGCCCGCTCACCGCCGCGAACCTCGCCGGTGCGATCCAATCCGAGACGGGGCAGGACGCGCTCGCCTTCTTCGACGCCATCGCCCCGATCGTCCACCGCGACAGCATCGACATGGAGACCTGCTGGTTCCAGTCGCGCTGGAACAAGGGGGACGGCAAGGATTACATCAACTGCCCGATGAACAAGGACGAGTATCTCGCCTTCATCGACGCGCTGAACACCGGCGAGAAGACCGAGTTCAAGGAGTGGGAGAAGGACACGCCCTATTTCGACGGCTGCATGCCGATCGAGGTGATGGCGTCGCGCGGGGTCGATACGCTGCGGCACGGGCCGATGAAGCCGGTCGGCCTCGACGATCCGCGCACGGGGCGTTGGCCCTATGCGGTGGTGCAGCTGCGGCAGGACAACAAGCAGGCGACGCTCTGGAACATCGTCGGCTTCCAGACGAAGCTCAAGCATGCCGAGCAGGTGCGCGTATTCCGCATGATCCCGGGCCTGCAGAATGCCGAGTTCGCAAGGCTCGGCGGCCTTCACCGCAACACCTTCATCCGCTCGCCGATCCTGCTGGACGGCACGTTCCGGCTGAAGAGCCGCCCGAACGTCCGCTTCGCCGGCCAGATCACCGGCTGCGAGGGCTATGTCGAGAGCGCCGCGATCGGGCTTCTCGCGGGCCGCTTCGCTGCCGCCGAACTGGGCGGCCGCACCCTGCCCCCGCCCCCGCCGACCACGGCGCTCGGCGCGCTGCTCGGCCACATCACCGGCGAGGCGGAGGCCGAGACCTATCAGCCGATGAATGTCAATTTCGGCCTGTTCCCGCCGTTCGAGAGCCTCCCGAAGAAAGCCGACCGCAAGGCCGCCTACACCGCCCGCGCCCGCGCCGACCTCGCTCGTTGGCAGGACGAGATCGCGGCGGTTCCGGCCTAGTTGGCGTCGTCGTCCGCTCCGGCCGGTGCCGGAGCAGACGCCTGCGCGGGCGGGCAGCGCGGCTTGGCCTTGCGCACCACGCGGGTCGTGGCGAACTCGGCCGGGGTGAGTGCGCCCGACTTGTCGGCATCGGCGCCCGCGAACTTCGCCTCGGCCTTGGCGGCATATTCGTCGAAGCTCAGTTTTCCGTCATGGTTGGTGTCGAGCTTGTCGAAGTTCCGACGCCGCGCCTGCAGGAATTCGGCCAGCTCGATCTTGCCGTCCTTGTCGTGATCGGCACGGCTGAAGCGTTTCTCTTCCCTGGTCTTCTCGGTCGCTTGCGGAGGATCGGGCATCTCGGCCGTCGCAGGAGCCACCGCCGCGACCGGTGCCATCACGGCGGCCGGGGGAGGCGGAATACGGCTGTCGCGCGAGGCGAGGCCGGACCAGATCATCACCCCCGCGCCCGCCATCAGCAGCGCCGCGACGCCGCCCACCAGATACCGCCACATCGCAACGCCTCCCCTGTCGCAGCGCGAAGACTAACGCCCCGTCCAGCGATGCGCCAGCAGCCGTAGCAGCCGCCAGCGCGAGGCCGGCGGGCGCAGCGCCCCGTGCCCGCGCCGCACATCCTCGCGCGCCAGCACGGCCAGCATGCCGAGCACCCGCAGGTTGTGCGGCCAGCCGCCGGTGATCCCCTTGTCGAGCGGTGCCTCGGCCATGGCGAGCAGCCTCTCCGCCGTCGCCGGATCGCCCGCCTGCCGCGCGAGATCGGCGAGTGCCCAGCCCTCGCCCGCCGCCTCGATCCGCTCATGCTCGCGCCCCAGCACGCGGCCGACGAGGCGGAACAACGCCGCGCCGCGCAGGCGGGCGTGCAACTCCATGGTCTCGGCCGTCCAGTCCGGATCGTCGAGCAGCACCTCCCAGCCTCCACCATCGCGGCCAGTTCGTGCCCGGCGATGCGATCGGGGCTCAGCGCGGCGGCCGCATGCAGCAGCGGCTCGCCCGGTGGCGGGCGCTCATCGAGGGGGGCAGCGCGTCGCGCCACCAGACGAGGCGCATCA
>BACX01000266.1 GCA_000333335.1 Sphingomonas-like bacterium B12
TCAGGGCGATGCCCGGCGTCTGCGCGCAGAAGATCTGGAGGCGCTCGACCGCGAGCGGCTCGTCATCGACGATCAGCGTGCGGAGCGGTTCAGCAGCCATGGCGCACCAGCGGCAACGTGATGCGCACGGCGAAGCCACCGCCCGCGCGCGGGCCCCAATGGCAATGCGCGGCATCGCCGAAGCGCGCGGCGAGCCGTCGCGGGACATTGCGCAGGCCCACGCCCGTGCCGCCCTCGGTTCCGGTGACGGGATCGCCGTCATCCTCGACGGAGAGGCGCAGTACCTCCGCCTCGGCGCTGGCGTGGATGCGGATCGTGACCGGACGGCGGGCACGTGACACGCCGTATTTCACAGCGTTTTCGACCAGCGGCTGCAGGATCAGCCCCGGCACGCAGGCGTTGCGCAATATCTCCGGCACCTCGATCTGCGCGATCAGCCGTTCGGGGAAGCGTACCGTCTCGATATCGAGATAAAGGCGCTGGAGGGTGATCTCCTCCGACAACGGCACGTCTTCCGTGGGATCGCCGGTCAGGCTGGTGCGGAAGAAGGTGGAGAGGTTCAGGATCATCCGCTCCGCCTCGCCCTTCTTGCCGATCATCACCAGCGAGGAGAGCGAGTTCAGCGTGTTGAAGAGGAAATGCGGGTTCACCTGATAGCGCAGCGCGCGCAGTTCTGCCGATTGCGCGGCGGCGCGCAGCTCGGCGGTGCGCCGCTCCAGCGCGCCCATCCGCGCCGCGTAGCAGAGCGCGAGATAGATGGCGGCCCAGGCGACGAAGAAGAAGTAACCGTTGCCCGCTTGATCGGCGATACCCATCAGCGGCGTCTCCTCCATGTCGTCCGGCATCGTGCCGACCGATGGAGGAGCCGGTGGCGGCGGCGGGACGATCACGACCGATTGCTGGTGGGTCACGCTGTTGGTGGAGACGATCACCCGCGCGTCCTTGGGATCGAACGGCACCACAGGCGCGGTGGGCTTTGCAGGCGGCGCCCAGTTCCAAGACATCGGCTTCTTGTCGGCCAGGTGATCGAACACGTACCAGTTGATGGTCGCGTAGGCGAAGGCGGCCGGCAGCGAGAGCAAGGCCGCGACGGCCATGCCGCGCCCCAGCCGCGCCGTGTTGCAGCGGCTCATCACGAGGTAGAAGATCAGGGTGACGCCCGCGCTCGCCGCCGAGACGATCGCGCGCGCGGTGAGCATGGTGTGGCCGTTATTGTAGACCACGGTGGCGCGCAGCGACCAGATCGTGAAATAGAGCAGCCAGAACACCGCGATCGACAGCAGGACGATCCGCGGCGAGGGGCGGGGGATGAAGGCGTCCTCGTTCGACATGGCCCAGTGCATAACGCGCAAGGCTTAACGGGGCATCGGGCTTTCGTGCCCCGGTCGAACTGGGACGGCCGTTCGTCGAAGGAATACGTCATCTTCCCTGCGCGAAGCGTGGGAAGGATGAAGTCAGTTCATCCGCGTCAGCAGATCGTCCACCGAACAGCTGGCGAAGCTCGCGAAATTGTCGGCGACGCCGTAAGGCAGCAGCAGGGTGCGCCCGTGCACCATGCCGCCGCAGCTGTAGACGACGTTGGGCACGTAGCCGTCGCGTTCCTTGGCGCTGGGTTTCAGGATCGGCTGGGCGGTGCGCTTGAGCACCTTGGAGGGATCATCGCGATCGAGCAGGGCGGCGCCCAGGCAATAGGTGCGCGCCATGCCGACGCCGTGGGTGATGACCAGCCAGCCCTCGTCGATCTCCATCGGCGATCCGCAATTGCCCATCTGCGCGAATTCCCAGGAGAAGCGAAGCTGATCCGCATGTCGGTGGGCGACACCCGCGTCATCGGGCGTGGCTCGTCCGGCGTGATCCTGTTCCGCGTGGCGGACGACGAGCATGTCGTCTCGGCGGCGCGGATCGAGGAGAACGAGGACGAGGCGGAGGCCGATCTCGGCGACGAGGGCGTGGCCCCCGCCACCGATCCGCAGGTCGACGGCGACACGGGCGAGGATCTGGCGGACGGCGGCGAAGGCTGAGCCGTTTGAGCGGGGGCGGCCGGGCCGTCCCCGTCTTGTTCAGCAGGCGGGCTTGGGCTTGCGCCATTGCGGGAAGAGCCTGAGGCGCCGCATCGCCCAGTAGCTGATGTCGATCGAGACGGTCAGCCGCCTGTCCGGCCGCGTGTAGATCTCCTGATCGCCGACATTGTCGTGGCCGGTGAAGCAGACCGTCCAGCCCGTGCGCTCCAGCGCGTCGCCGACATCCTGCACCGCCATCTGGTCGTCCTCTTTCCAGAGGATGAGGTGATCGAAGCCGCCATTGCCGTCGCCGCCGACCAGATCGACGGCCGCTTCGTACGGCCCCTGCCCCTGGAACATGACTCCCGGCCTGCGGCAGCGCATCGAGATCGGATCGCCGAAGCAGTTCACGAAACCGTTCTTCTTCGCGAAGGCGAGCGTGCCGCTGACCGGCAGGCCGTCGAAGGTGAGGTTTGGCGGCGGCATCCGGTGCGGCGTGCAGCCGCCCGCGCACAAGGCGATCGACATCAGAACCGCGCGACGCATCGCGCGGCCGCCCGCGGGCAAGCGGCTCCCCATAATCATTCTCCAGCGAAGATCGCAGTTCCGATCGCGCCTAGATCGCTGGCGCGAGGTCATCCCGTATCTGGTTGTTCCACCACATCAGGCAGGCCACCGCCGTCAGTTGCACGGCCAGTCCGGCGATCGGCGGGACGATCCAGTCCTCGTCGAGGAACAGCACGCTACCCACGATCACCAGCGTCAGCGTCGCCGCCGCATTGAGCCGCGCGAGGAACGCCACCCGGTTCCAGTCCCGATCCAGCATCGCCCACGCGATCGCGAGATGCCCGGTGGTGAGCGCGAGGACGAGCAGCACCAGCGCCGGCGCGGCGTTGCGCGTGGAGACGTTGAGCAGCAACTCGCCACCCCGGCTGCCCACCATCTCATGGATCGTGGCAGGTCCGGAATGCAGCAGCGAAATCCCGAAGAGCGGCCCGGACATCAGCAGTGCCGCGACCGGAATCAGCAGCCCGATCGCCACGGCATGATTGGCGAGCGCGAAGCGCCCCTCCGGCTGCACCGGAATTTCGCGACATGCGCCCGCGAAACAGCCGAGCGCGAAGGCCAGCGGTCGGCCGTCCTCCACCGCCGCATCGAACTCCGCCTCCATCGCCCAGGCCCATTCGCGCCGATCGCGGCCGAGGCAGCAGGCCGCCAGCCGCATCAGCAAGCGAGCGGCCAGCAGGGTCATGCGGGAGAGACCTTTCAACGAGCGAAGCGCCCTCGCGATGCACCTGTTTGGCGAGTTCGAGGCCGCTGGCGGTCAGCCGATAGGCGTGGCGGGCAGGTCGTCCGG
>BACX01000265.1 GCA_000333335.1 Sphingomonas-like bacterium B12
CCATGATGCCGGCCTGATACTTGTCGTCGGGCGTCGAGGCCGCAGCCTGCGCCGCGGGCAGCGCGGCCTTGGCGGCAGCCCAGTCCTTGGCCTGCACCGCCGTCTGCGCGGCCTGGCCAGCCTGCCGGAACGCATCGGAGAATTTGGGCTTCGATGCGTCGGCCGCATCGTCCTTCTTCTTGGCCGCCGCGGGCGTCGCGCCCGTCACCGCCACCGCGCCGAGCGCGAGGGCCAGCGTGAGCGCCGTCGTCGATACGAACTTCATGAAACTCTCCTCTGTCGGCACCGAGGGGTGCGCCGCGGGCAAGGGTGCTAACCTCTGCCCCTCTTCTGTTCAAGCCAAGTCCCTGTTCAAGCTCTGGACCACCCGAAACACTGGCGCCCAGGGGCTGAACACGCATTGAACGCGCCGGTTGCATGACGTCGTGCTCTGCGTCTAGGCGGCAGCCATGCTCGCTCTGCTTTCTCCCGCCAAGACGCTCGACTTCGACAAGCCCCTGCCCGACCTGACCGCCACGGCGCCGCGCTTCGCGGACGAGGCGGCTGCGATCGCGGCGCGCGCGGCGAAACTGTCGAAGAAGAAGCTCGGCGAGATCATGTCGATTTCCGACAAGCTCGCCCAGCTCAACATCGATCGCTATCGCGGCTTCCTCGACCAGCCCGAACGCCCCGCCCTCTTCGCCTTCGCTGGCGACGTCTACACGGGGCTCGAGGCGCGCACGCTGGACGAGCCGGCGATCGATTTCGCGCAGGATCATGTCCGCATCCTGTCGGGGCTCTACGGCCTGCTCCGCCCGCTCGACGCGATCCGGCCCTACCGGCTGGAAATGGGCACGCGCTGGGCGCCGGGCCACGCGACCAACCTCTACGGCCACTGGAAGGATCGCATCTCGGCGCTGCTGGCGGACGATCTGGCGGTGGAGGGATCCGGCACCATCGTCAACCTCGCCAGCAACGAATATTGGGAGGCGATCGACCGCCATCCGCCCAAGGGCGCGACGATCCTCACCGTCGAGTTCCTTGAAGACCGGCCCAAGGGCCTCACCTTCAACAGCTTCGGCGCCAAGAAGGCGCGCGGCATGATGGCGCGGTACATCTGCGAGCACCGGCTGACCGACGCCGACGCGCTCAAGGGCTTCGACAGTGACGGCTATGCCTTCGAGGCGTCCGGCTCGGACGAGCGCCGCTGGCTGTTCGTGAAGCGCTGATCCTTCAACCGGCCGCCTTTTCCGTGCGCCCTCGCGCGCACGCGTACGCGTAGGGCTGGCGCCCGCCTCTGTGCTGGTCTAGGGAAGTCCGATCGGCGCCCCACCGGGCGCTCCAGACCATAACAGAACCGGAAAGCTCATCCCCTTGGCCAGCGCCCCGCCGACCATCGAACATTCGGACATTTCCCCCGTCTCCATCGTCGACGAGATGAAGTCGAGCTATCTCGACTATGCGATGTCGGTGATCGTCAGCCGCGCGCTGCCCGACGTGCGCGACGGCCTGAAGCCGGTGCACCGCCGCGTGCTCTACGCCAGCCAGGAAGGCGGCTTCGTCCCCGGCCGCCCCTATCGCAAGTCCGCCAAGATCGTCGGCGACGTGATGGGCAATTACCACCCGCACGGCGATGCCTCGATCTACGATGCACTGGCGCGTCTGGCGCAGGACTGGTCGATGCGCGTGCCGCTGATCGACGGCCAGGGCAATTTCGGATCGATGGATCCCGATCCGCCCGCCTCGATGCGCTACACCGAGGCGCGTCTCGCCAAGGTGGCGATGACGCTGCTGGAGGACTGGGACAAGGACACCGTCGATTTCCAGCCGAACTATGACGGTTCGCGCGAGGAGCCGACCGTTCTGCCGGCGCGCTTCCCCAATTTGCTGGTCAATGGTGCGGGTGGCATCGCCGTCGGCATGGCTACGAACGTGCCGCCGCACAATCTCGGCGAGGTGATCGCCGCCTGCAAGCTCTACATCGACAAGGAGGTCCATGGCGGCACCCTCGTCACCACCGAAGAGCTGATGGAGCTGGTGCCGGGTCCGGACTTCCCGACCGGCGCCCTCATTCTCGGCCAGGGCGGCGCGCGCAACGCCTACAATACCGGGCGCGGCTCGATCATCATGCGCTCGCGCCACGAGGTCGAGACCAAGCGCGACCGCACCTCGATCGTGCTGACCGAGATCCCCTATCAGGTCGGCAAGTCCGGCCTGGTCGAGAAAATCGCCGAAGCCGCCAAGGAAAAGCGGATCGAGGGCGTTGCGGACATTCGCGACGAATCCAACCGCGAAGGCGTGCGCATCGTCATCGACCTGAAGCGGGACGCGACCGCCGAGGTGGTGCTGAACCAACTGTGGCGCCACACGCCGGCGCAGACCAGCTTCCCGGCCAACATGCTGGCGATCCGCGGCGGCCGGCCCGAACTGCTGGGCCTGCGCGACATCATCCAGGCCTTCGTCCAGTTCCGCGAGCAGGTCATCACCCGCCGCTCCAAGTTCGAGCTGCTCAAGGCCCGCGAACGCGCGCACCTGTTGCTCGGCCTCGTCGTCGCGGTGTCGAACCTCGACGAGGTGGTGCGGATCATCCGCGGCTCCGGCTCGCCGGCCGAGGCGCGCGCCGCTTTGCTCGCGCGCGAATGGCCGATCGGCGACATCGCCCAATATATCGCGCTGGTCGAAGCGGTCGAGAAAACCCACGAGGGCGATACCTACCAGCTGTCCGACGCACAGGTCCGCGCGATCCTCGATCTGCGCCTGCACCGCCTCACCGCACTCGGCCGTGACGAGATCGGCGACGAGTTGAAGGAGCTGGCGGATTCGATCGGAGAGCTGCTGCGCATCCTGTCCGATCGCGTGCGCCTCTACGAGGTGCTGGTCGAGGAACTGGACGCCGTCTCGGCCGCCTTCGCCACCCCGCGCAAGTCCACGCTGATGCCCGCCGGCGACGATATCGAGGACGAAGACCTCATCGAGCGTGAGGACATGGTCGTCACCGTCACGCACGGCGGCTATATAAAGCGCACCCCGCTCGATGCCTTCCGCACGCAGGCCAAGGGCGGCAAGGGCCGCTCCGGCATGGCGACCAAGGACGAGGACGCGATCACCAAGCTGTTCGTCACCTCGACGCACACGCCGGTGCTGTTCTTCTCCACCGCCGGCAAGGTCTATCGCAAGAAGGTCTGGAAGCTGCCCGAGGGCGCCCCCCAGGCGCGCGGCCGGCCGATGGTAAACCTCCTCCCGCTGGCCGAGGGTGAGACGATCTCCACCGTCCTGCCGCTGCCGGAGAATGAGGAGGAATGGGGCAACCTCCACATCCTGTTCGCGACCGCCAAGGGCCTCGTGCGTCGCAACAGCATGGACCAGTTCACCCGCGTCCCCACCGCCGGCAAGATCGCCATGCGCTTCTCCGAAAGCGACGGCGACGACGATGCGGCCGAGACGACGAGCGACCGCCTGATCGGCGTCACCCTGCTGACCGAGGATGACGATGTCTTCCTCGCCACCCGCAACGGCAAGGCCATCCGCTTCCGTGCGACCGACGTACGCGAGTTCCAGAGCCGCACCTCGGCCGGCGTGCGCGGCGCGAAGCTGCTCGGCGATGACGAGGTGATCTCGCTCTCGATCCTGCGCGGCACCGAATGGGACAAGGACACGGAGACTCGCGAGGCCTATCTCCGTGCCGCGCCGTGGAAGGAGAACGAGGCCGAACCGACGCTCGATGCCGCAACCATGCAGGCGATGGCGGATGCCGAAGAGTTCGTGATGACCGTGTGCGCCAACGGCTACGGCAAGCGCTCCTCGGCTTACGAATATCGCCGCATCGGTCGCGGTGGGCAGGGCATCACCAACATTGACAACCTCAAGCGCAACGGCCCCGTGGTCGCGAGCTTCCCGGCGCACAATGGCGAGCAGCTGATGCTCGTCACCGATCAGGCGAAGCTGATCCGCATGTCGGTGGGCGACACCCGCGTCATCGGGCGTGGCTCGTCCGGCGTGATCCTGTTCCGCGTGGCGGACGACGAGCATGTCGTCTCGGCGGCGCGGATCGAGGAGAACGAGGACGAGGCGGAGGCCGATCTC
>BACX01000264.1 GCA_000333335.1 Sphingomonas-like bacterium B12
GGGCGACGAAGCAAAAGCCGCCAGCCACCAGACGTACCAGATCATCGCCACGCCGAAGCCCGCCGCGAACACCGCGAGGATCAGGCCCGCCGGCGTGTTCTTCGGCATCAGGATCGGGCGGAAGCCCGTTTCCGGACGCACGTAGCCGCGCTCCTTCATGTCGGCATAGGCGTCGAGATCGTGCACGATCGGCGAGAAGGCGAAGTTGTACGCCGGCGGCGGCGAGGATGTCGCCCACTCCAGCGTGCGGCCGCCCCACGGATCGCCCGTGGTGTCGCGCAGGCGCGGCGTGTTCCGGTCCCGGATGCTGACATAATACTGCATCAGCATGGCGGCGATGCCGATCGCGATCAGCGCCGCGCCGAACGCGGCGATCAGGAACCAGATCTGCAGCGAGGGATCGTCGAAGTGGCGCAGGCGACGCGTCACGCCCATCAGGCCGAGCACGTAGAGCGGCGTGAAGGCGACCCAGAAGCCGACCACCCAGAACCAGAAGCTCACCTTGCCCCAGAACTCGTCCAGCTTGAAGCCGAACGCCTTGGGCCACCAGTAGTTGATTCCCGCGAACATGCCGAACAGCACGCCGCCGATGATCACGTTGTGGAAATGCGCCACCAGGAACAGCGAGTTGTGCAGTACGAAATCGGCCGGCGGCACCGCAAGCATCACGCCGGTCATGCCGCCGATCGTGAAGGTGAGCATGAACGCCACCGTCCACATCATCGGCAGCTCGAACCGGATGCGGCCATGGTACAT
>BACX01000263.1 GCA_000333335.1 Sphingomonas-like bacterium B12
TCAGGCGTTTCAGCTCATCGACCGAGAAGTGACGCGCATAGACCGTCGCCATCTGGTCGATCACCTGCGGCGTCAGCATGGAATCCATCGACGCCATGTGGGCCTGAAGCGCTGCGGTCATCTTGTCCTGCAGACCCGCCGGCATCTTGTCGGCGAACATCTGGCGGAACTGCACGCCCATCGCCTCGGCCATGCGGGGCATCATCGCGCGCATCTGTCCCTGAATGTCCGTCGCGGTCATCAGGTCGCGTGCGGCGGAGAGCGTCGCCGGATCGGGCGCGCCCGGTGCCTGCGCCAAGATAGGGGTGGCGACCAGCGCCATCGCGAGGATCGTCGCGCGCATCACGCCGCCACCGTCTCGGCCGGCTTCGCGGCCTTCGCCTTGTCCTTGAGTAGTCAGCAATGCGACAGCTTGTCGTCAGGGTTTTCCGGTGAGGGCCGGAATGGCACGCGCCGCGTCCGCCGGATCGATTCCGGGTGGTGGCGCGGCCAGGATCGCCTCCTCACCCCGTGCGACGCGCGCCGCCCGTTGGATCGCGCGGACCAGGCGAGGCTGCACGCCGCATCGGCAGAGGTGGCTGATCGCCCTCGCGATGTCCGAGTCGGAGGGCTGCGGATTGGCGGCGAGCAGCGCGGCCGCCGCCATCACGATCCCCGGCGTGCAGAAGCCGCACTGGATCGCGCC
>BACX01000262.1 GCA_000333335.1 Sphingomonas-like bacterium B12
CGGCGAGGCGGCCGCCTCCTCGGGCACATAGCCGCTGTCATAGTCGATGTTCGCCTTGGGGAGCGCGGTCTGCAGCGCCTTGAGCGGCGACGACGGCATGTAGAGCTGCTTCGCCCAATTGGCCATGATGCCGCGCCCGCCCAGCGGGATCAGCATCACCGGCCCGGCGGGCGTGACCTGGCTCGATCCTCCGGCGTCAGCCCACTGGAAAGGGCCAATCTTCTCATCGTGATGCTCCCTCTCATGCGAGCGCGACAACGGTGTCGATGTTGCCCTTCACCGCCTTCGAATACGGGCAGGTACGATGGGCGGCCTCGATGATCTGACGGGCCAGGTCGGGGTCGAGGCCGGGAACGTGGACATCGAGCCGCGCGGCCAGCGTGTAGCCATCGTTGCTATGACGCAGTTCGACCCACGCATCGATCGCGAGCGCTTCGGGCAGCGTCACGCCTTTGGCTTTCGCCGCGATCGCCATCGCGCCCTCGAAGCAGGCCGACCACCCGGCCGCGAACAGTTGCTCGGGATTGGTCCCCGCGCCCGAGGTGCCGGGCGTGGAAAGCTTCACGTCGAGGTGGCCGTCAGAACTGCGGGCGGCGCCTTCCCGGCCTCCGGTGACGTGGACGTGAGCGGTATAGAGGGTCTTGCTATCGGGCATGATCTGTCTCCTTTGGTGAAAATCAGCGGAGGTGACGGAAGGCAGTGCGCACTTCCTGTGTGAAGAGCGCAGGCTGCTCCCAGGCAGCGAAGTGGCCGCCGTCGCTCACCTCGTTGAAGTAAAAGAGGTTGGCGTAGCATCGCTCTGCCCAGCTTTTGGGGGCGCGGAATATCTCGCCGGGAAAGACGCTGATCGCGACCGGCAGGTCGATCGTCCCGCGCGCGTTGAAGTTGTTGCTGTGGTCTTCCCAATAGATCCGCGCAGCGGAGGCGCCGGTCGCAGTCAGCCAGTAGAGCGAGATGTCGTCGAGGATCGCATCGCGGCCGAGCACGCGCTCGGGCTGGCCGCCGCTATAGGTCCATTGCGCGATCTTCTCGTACATCCACGCCGCCATGCCGACGGGCGAATCCACCAGCGAATAGCCGATGGTCTGGGGCCGCGTATTCATCATCGCCGCATAGGCGGCATTGTCGCGGTAGAACGCCTCCAACTGGTCGAAGGCGGCGCGCTCCTTGGTCGACAGGCTCGCCGGGGCCGGATCGCCGGCAGCGAGGGTGTGGGCGATGTCGGCAGGGACGACGGCGGGCATGTTGAGGTGGATGCCCAGCAGCCCCGGCACCTTCTGCAAGGCCATGCGCTGCGATATCACCGAGCCGCAGTCGCCGCCCTGGCTGACGTAGCGGTCATAGCCGAGCCGCAGCATCAGGGTGGACCAAGCCCGTCCGATCCGGTCCGATCCCCAGCCCGGAACCGTCGGCTTCGCCGAGAAGCCGAAGCCTGGTATTGAGGGGATGACGAGATGGAAGGCGTCCTCAGCGCGCCCGCCATGAGCGGTCGGATCGGTCAGCGGGGCGATGACGTTCAGGAACTCCAGCACCGAGCCGGGCCAGCCGTGCGTCAGGATCATCGGCATGGCGCCTTCGTGGCGCGAGCGGACGTGGATGAAGTGGATGTCCAGCCCGTCGATCTCGGTGCTGAACATTGGCAGCGCATTGAGCCGAGCTTCCACCTTGCGCCAGTCGTAAGCGCCGGCCCAATATTGCATGAGCGGTTGCAAGGTCTGGCGGCGCACGCCCTGTCCCTCGTCGCTGACGGGCTGCGGATCGGCCCAGCGGGTTTCGCTAATCCGTCGCTTCATGACGGCGATCTCGGCTTCCGGGACGGCGACGCGGAACGGGCGGACGCCGCCTTGCGCCATCGCCGCGGCGGCGACATCGGGCATGGCGGCCATCATCCCCAAAAGCGCCGCACCGCCACCGATCCGCGTGACAAAATCGCGCCGGGAGGGCGCGTATTCTTCAAACATATTCGTATCCTTCCCACCGATCCCGGTCTGATGACGGGACGATAGAAGGAGCGATCGTCATGCGCCCGTTAGCTGCCGCGATGCCGCGTTATCGCTCATGCATGTTCGGCGCCGTCACCGCCTAACGCCCGCTGTCGGCATCTGGCGAGAAGCGCGGCGGGAGACGCCCTAAATCTCGGTCCGATCAACAGTCGAACCCCGGAGATATCCGACATGACAACGAACCGTTCGATGGGCTTCATTGCCGCAGCGCTGATGGCAGCCGGCACCACCACCGCGCTGTGCTGCCGGGAAGCGCTGGCCCGTGCGCGGGCGGACGGCGATGCCGTGGCTTCCCTGCCGACCGATGTGACGTCGCGTCCGCTGCAGGTGCTGCACGACGCCCACCCCTGGCGACGGGCCTGCGC
>BACX01000261.1 GCA_000333335.1 Sphingomonas-like bacterium B12
GGGCGAGACCCTCACCATTGACGCCGCCTATGTCGAGGCGCAGCTTGACTTCACATACATAAATCCTTCCAACCCTTCCGACCCTTCCGAGTGAATAGAGTAAGTGTCTAATTTTCTTAAGAAAGTAGGGATTGCCATGGTGGAAGGTTCAAGCGAAACGCCGGAAGGATGTCGGAAGGATGATCCCTTCTGGTCGTTCGACGACGTCCAAGAGCCTCGTCTGGCGCGACATGCTGCTGCTCAACCTGCTGTCGCGCCTCGCCGAGCTGGTGGCGTCGCTCCGCGACGCGCATCTGCTGCGCGATCAGGTCCGCTCGCCGAGTTTCACCGCCATTTCGCCGCGCATCCCCGAGCTGCTCCGCGCGACCAGCCGGCGCCCGCTGCATCTCGATCGCGGGCTGGCGATGCGATCCGCCTTCGGCACAATCGCGACGATCGCGATCGGCTGCACCTTCTGGATAGCGACGGCGTGGAAGGACGGCGGCGGCGCGGTGCTGATCGCGGGCATCGCCTGCGCGCTGTTCGGCGGCTTCGACAATCCGCGCGCGGCGATCGGCAGGATGCAGCTCGGCTCCACCATCGGCCTCGTCGCGTCGATCTTCTATGCCTACACCGTCCTGCCGCGCGTCACCGATTTCGTGACGCTGGCGGCGGTGCTGGCGCCGATGCTGCTG
>BACX01000260.1 GCA_000333335.1 Sphingomonas-like bacterium B12
AAGTTGACCAACGGTGGCGTGACCACTGCGATCGATATCCGCTCGATCGATCCGGATGAGCGGGGACGCACTGGACGATTGTCCGCGAATATGGCTCCCGGTGACAACGATCTCGGCTGCGCTGGTCTCCATGGCGCCTGGCGTCGGCTTTGCGAGCGGCGGCTGATGTCCAGCTTTTCGATTTGCGGGAGCCGTGATCCTGGCAGGCGTTGATGCGGTCAGGACGAAGATGTTGCGACCCGCCTGTTTCACGCGGATGCCCGTGCCAGCGAGCATGAAGGTGATCGCCTGCTCGGCTGAAAGACGCCCGTTCAGGGCCTTGGCTTGGCGGCCACGGACAATTGCGTTGGGATAGAGTAACTCCGCTCCCGTGATCCGACCGATGGTGGCGAGGCCATCATCGAGAGGGCCACCGGCGAACCGAATGTCGTAGAGATGGTCGGGCGCAGCAGCGAGCGCGCTGGACGTCATCAGAAGCACTGTGGCGGCGATCGTTGAAAGACTGCGGGCAGAGCAAGACAGCATGTACGGGTCCCCTATCCGGTCGATCGAGGCTGCAAAGCGCAGATCTGTCGACCTTGACGAGTGGACGCGTGGGGGAGGGGGTGACCCTGACGGAGGGCTGAACTTTTTCGCTGCACGGCGTCAGCGGGAGGAAGCTGATCCGTCCGGCTGTGGGGTCAACCGGAGGCCATAGAGTGCCTGCACGGCGTCGGCGAAGCCGCGCGTGTCGCGCGCATCGAAGGTGCCGCTCACCAATATGTTCGCGTTTTGCGGCGTCGAAAGCGCCAGGGGCTGTTCGGCATACCGATTGATCTGTGCGACCGCGACGGCGAGTGGAGTGGCCTGGAAACGCAATCGCCCCGTCGTCCAGCTGGTCGCGATATCCATATCGGCCTTGTGTGGAGCGCTCCATCCGTCTGGGTCGAACCGCGCGGCGTACCCGGCGTCCATCAACGAATGCATGTCCTCGTGCTTCTGCCCCAATGCAAGTCTCCCTTGGACGAGGACGACCTCGGGCGCGCCATCCAGCGGAGCGTCGACATCGAAGCGCGTGCCGATCGCCTCGATATCGGCAGAGCCTACATGGACGATGAAGGGGCGATTGGCATCATGGGCGACAGTGAACAGGGCCCGTCCTTCGATCAGTTCGATCTGGCGTGAACTGGCCGCGAGCCGAACTTTTACGCGGGTGGCGGTATCCAAATGTATGATCGATCCATCGGCGAGCGGGATGATCCGCTGTTCTCCTCGGGCTGTCTCGTACGTTACGAAGGCCGGCCTTTGGACGACACCAAAAATCAGGGCAGAGCTCAGCACCAGGATCAGAGACGCGGCCACAGAGTGTCGATGGACGAGATCTTCAAAGACCATGAGATTGCGGCGCCAACGGGGGCGAGCCAAGGCGGTGTGCACCGCCTGTGCGATGTTCCGATTTGCGCCCAGCGCGGCGCTCGACGACCAGAGTTTGTCAACCTCTTCATAGGCTCGCGAATGTGTCGGGAGACGCCGCCAGGCAAAAAAAGCCTGAAGTTCTTCCTGACTGAGGTCACGCGCGTTTAGCCGTGCGTGCCACTCCGCCGCCTCGCGCAGGGCGCGTTTGGACTCCTTGTCGCTCACCATGATCGCGCCGCTCAGTCCCGCATCTGCTCAGAGCACAAGGCGAGCGCCTTGCTCATTCGCCATTCCACCGTTTTTTCGGAGATTCCCAATAGCTGCGCAATTTGTGCATAGCTTAGTCCCGAGAAGCGGCTCA
>BACX01000259.1 GCA_000333335.1 Sphingomonas-like bacterium B12
GTCCATCGCTCGCAAAGAGGGCTGGTTTGCCATTGGCGTTCAACAGCCGTCCAGGTTGATCACCAAGCGGTATCGGTCCCGAGCTTGGGTCAATGGCGATCCACTGCGCCGCCTCTTCTCCGGCCGTGTGCGCCAGAATGATCGGTCGATCGCCCATCCATGCGGCCCTCGGGCTTTGCTCGCTGCCTGCGACAATGGGTTCGACGGCGCCCCATGGACCGAGATCGAGTGAGCGCGCCGTCTGTCCGGCGTTGATCCGGTAGAAGGTGGTACCGGTTTGCTGAGCGGCTGCAATCAGGAGGTCGGCGCCGTCCGACGACCATGCCAGCAGGTCGGGCTTCACGTCACACTGTGGGCATGGAGAGCGGACTCTTCCGGTTTCGAGCGACAGCAAGAGGAGGCGATGGTCCTGCGATGGGGTGACCGGAGTCACCATGCGGTCGGGGTCGGGCTCTCTATCTCCATCCGACAGCAACAGAGCCGCCTGCCGATGATCAGCGGATAACGCGATGTCTTGGATATCACCCGACAGGACGCGACGATTGTTGCCCGAGTCCAGATCGACGAGCAGCAGGGTTGATGGTGGCCGGCGCGCATGGATCCCCGCCCATCGCCCCGCCCCGATGACCGTGCCGCTGGGTTCGCGCCCGTCGAGCGCGCGTGCCCATAGGGCCGGCAATTCCCGAATGGCCTGCCGGCTGTAGCCAAGAATGTCAGGAAGTGAATCGGCACCTGTGGCGACCACGAGGAGGCGATGATTGTCGAGCCAGATCGGATCGGGATGGCCTTTCGGAAGGTCGAGGGAGAAGGGCAGCCAACGCACCGAGTGGTTACGCGCATCGAAAATGCCGAGGCGGCAGGCATCCCGATCGAGCCGCACGATTGCCAGACGCTGACCGTCGGGTGAGAAGCCCGCGGCCCAATAGCCAGCCTTCCTGCTTTGCGGAAACAACCGGACTGGTGGTGCCGGGTGGGACGCGTCGATCAGATAGAGATGCGACGTCAGCCTCCGACTAAACCATCCGAAGGGATAAGCAGCGGCGCTATCGTAGCGCCCCAGCTTTTCGAGGACGATCTGCTCTGACCCCGGCCGAGGAAGTGCCCGACCATAGGCTTCAAGACCTAGGAGATCGTCCACGGTATAGGGACGGGCGTCGACAACTTCTGCGAGCAGCCAAAGGAGGGCGATCGCGCAGCCTGCGCGGACCGAGCGCCAGCGTTTCATCGCTCCGGCTCACCAGCGCTTGCTGATTTGAAGGGAGACAAACCGGCCCAGCGGATCCGCATTCGCCGGATCGTACCCGAGCGGAGTTGCCCGGCTGACAAACGGTGGAGCGGTATCGGCAATATTTTGGACGTTCAATGCGATGGTGAGGCCTTTTGCGACGCCGTGAGCCCAGTTCGGCGTCCAGCGGCCCTGGAAATCTATTGTTGTCCAGCTGCTCACCGAGCGCGAAGGGCTGACCAAGGTATCCCGATATCCGCCGACATAATGGGCTGTAGCGGTCAAACCCCAGGTCGGCATATTCCAATCGAGGCTGGCCTGCGCGCGCAACGATGCCGGATAACCGACCGTATCGGTCCGTTCGATCATCTGGCCAACAGGCGTGATCCGTTCTTTCCACTCAAGCAAATAGGTCATGCTGGCGCGCGGGGTGAGCTGTCCCCGGCCCAGACGAAAGCTGGCCTTGGCGCTCAAGTCGAAGCCGCTCACAACAACTTCTGAGGTATTGACGAAACGGCTATCGACGATGGCTTGAAAAAACTGGGGCGGGATCCCGGCAGGGACAATGGCTCCGGGCGACGCCATCAGCGCCTGGACGCGAGCGAGATCGTTGGGATTGGCTGCCGGGTTGACCGCCGTCACGAAGGGAGCGAGCTCAGGATCGGTTAAGGCAACGAGCAACTGCTCATAAGCCGGCTGGCCAATTCGATCGCGGAAGCGGGTTCGGAAGACATTACCCTCCCACTGGAAGCCCGCCCAGCGATGCGGCGTCCATGTCCAGCCTGCGCTATAGGACGTTGCGCGCTCCGGTTTGAGAGCGGCGTTACCGCCGGTGAGGAACAGAACTGGGGTATAGCCGCCCGCGCTATTGGGAAGTTGTGTCGCCGAGACGCGGAACGGCCTGTCAATTTCCGGAAGCGCTGGTGCCCGGAACGAAGTGCCATAGCTGCCTCGGACGGTAAGTTCGCTCGTCGGTTGCCAGATCAGGCCGAGCTTGGGATTGGTGGTGTCCCCGTAGTCGCTATGATGTTCGTGACGCAGCGCTAGCGAAAGATCGAGTCGGTGCAGTCCCGGGAGGGCGTTGTTTGGGCCAAAAAGCGGTACGGCAAGCTCGGCATAGACGGACAGGATCGAGCGAGCGCCTCGCGCCGAAAGCGACGGAACGGGAAGATCATCGGTCAAAAAGCTCTCGCCTTTATTGACCAGGGCTTCCCGGCGCCATGAGCCGCCGAGCGCGAGCCGCATCGGTCCGCCGGGCAGATCGACCAGACTGCCGTCGGCTTTGCTTTCGACTGTCGTCAGCTTGCTGTGGATACGCCCATCGATATAGCCCGAGCCGATGAAATCGAGGATGGCGGCGCTGTTCGAGAACCCCGATCCGAAAGGGTTGAAATAGCCGTCGCGTTGCGGATCGTAGGCGCTGCCGGCCGGCAGGGGGCGGTTGCCCAGTGCCTCATCGACCCGCGCGCTGTTGACGAGCTCGGTTGAGCGGTCATGCGTTCGCTCCTCGGCGTGGGCGACAAAGCTGTCGATTTGCCAGTCGCCGATCAGCGATAGCGTTGCGCCGGCGGTGCCTTGATAGCTTTTGACGGACCCGGGATTGCGAACGGGGCCGAGTTCTCGCAAGAATGAGTAGGCGATGAGATCGTTTGATCCAGCGGTTGGACTCACGAAGTAGGGATTTGCGGGGGTAACAGTCAGCAAATCGGTGGCCGCAGGCGAGCTATAATTGAACTTGCGTACAGTAAGGCGCCCCTCCGCGTAGAGCTTGAGGCCCGGGGTGACATGTTGCTCGATAGTTCCATAGGCGCTGTGCCGAGTTTGTTTGGGTAGGAGATCGGTGCCCGCTTGCTGGTTCTCCAAATTGCCGCCTGATCGGAAATCGGAAGGTGCGAGCGCAATACCGTCCTGCCCATCGGGAACGGCATAAGCGGGGGCATAATTGCCCAGAGCCGGGTTGTAGGCGAGCAATGTGCCAGGGTCCGAATAATAGCTCCGGAAGTCCGCCCCACCGAGCGAGCGAAGGTCCGCACTGCGTGCGAAGCGTCGGTCCCCGCTCGGCAATGCGTCACGATGATAATATTCGTAGGCAAGAAGGACATGACCGGAAGACCAATGATGTCCCGCCACCTGAGCGATGTCCGTTTCACGAAGTGACCCGGACGTGACGCTTCCGGTGCGGATTTGCGTCTCTGCGCCTTCAAGCGATTTGCGCAGCCGAATGTTGACCACGCCGCCGACAGCGTCGGACCCTTAAAGGGCAGAGGCACCGTCAGG
>BACX01000258.1 GCA_000333335.1 Sphingomonas-like bacterium B12
TAGCGAGTCGTCGGACCAAAAATAGCCCGAATCCGGAACCGTGCCATTATTCAGCGTGATGGCTGCCGTTCCGTTCCCCTGAATATGGCCCGCGACGGAAATGGTCTCATAATTGGTCGCATACCCCACCGGGACGTCTATCGTCACGGCTGAAACCCCTGGAGCCGAAACGTTTGCGCCTGCAGCGACGACGACATTCGAATTCGGCGTCGCGACTATGACACCGGCGTTATCCGTACCAGTGCAAAGGGTGGTGTCGTTCGCGACCGTAGGATTGGGGGAACATTGCGCTGATGCGGACGTCGCAGTTCCGATAGAGAGAGCGATCAAGCTTGTTTCGAACGCGAGCGACAACCGACGCGTACGCGCCACGCCTTTACCAAACACCATATGCCCCCAAGCCCCTCTTGGATCCTGAACTCACAAATCACAGCGTCTCTTGCGGAAATGCTTGGCTCTGTCGACCGAAAAATGGCCCGGAATAACAAAAGCGATAGCTTTCATCGGCGCGATGACAAGCGCTGCGGTGATCACGCGGCAAACGCCATCTTGATCCTGATAGATTGGCGATTGATCAAGATTTGAGGGAGCAAGTTTTGGGGTCCGCATAGCGGCGCTGGTGGCCCGTGAACAATGTGGCAGACATCCGAGCCACCGTTTCCTCGCGACATCGCCGCAAGCGGCTGTCGGGGGCATGGCGGCATGGGGCTTCACCGACAAGATTCCTCACGGCCAGCCGATTACCGTGGTTGGTGGCGGCGGCTTGCGCCGTGACTTGACCAATATTGACGACATCGTGACGGGCATCCCGAGGAACTCGATCATCCGCCGGTCGGTCACGATATCGCTAAGCGTGCGGCAGCGTCAGCCTGCATGCGCTTCACAGTACCGGTAGTAACCAGGCCGGCCGCTCGCGCTCATCGACGTGGCTATGTGTCAATGACGCGCGGGATCGGGCCTATCGCGCAATATACGCATGATTGACCATCAGGGGCGGCATTGGCGCCCCGCGGCCGCCACGTTTGGTCTGATTCCTACATGTAGGGCACATGGAAGGATGTGCCGTGTGGTGACGATCGGAACAGGGCGATTGCCCGCGAACACGTGAGGTCCGCGCATCGGATCGGCGATCCGTAGGCGACAGGCCGGACACCCGTCGAAACCTTCATCGACATTCGGGCTGACACCAATGAACTCATGCTCAGCGCAAGCTTCGTCCAGTCGCTTATGCCAATGTCGTCGCCTGTATTGACGCTGTGCGACGGGCTCAAAATGATAGTCTTGGTGCTCATGTCGCGGTGTCCGGTTTGCCGAACAGGCGGCGGAGCGGATCCAGGCTCGCGCTGCGCTCGGCGAGCCAGCGTTCCGCGAACACATCACGTTTTGCGAGATATTCCTTGAGGTCGTCAGCGGCCCTTGCGGCGGCATTAACGAGCATGCGCTGTTCGAGTAGAAGGAAATCCGGACCGAGATCCTCGTGAAGCCCGCCTATCGCCATCAGAAACACGCTCATAGCGCGGTTGTTTGCGCATCGAACGGCGAAATCGGGGTTGCCGAGGATCATGCAAGACATCAAGGCCATCACATCGCAATTGGTCGCCTGACAAAAGCGCAGCAAACGTTCATAGCTGTAGCGGCCTTGGCCGCTTTCCATATGTTCGTACGTACGTGGAGCGATGCCCATTTCCTGGGCCACTTCGGCCGCGCTCATGCGCCGCATTTTACGGATCGCGCGAATGGCAGACGCGAGGATCGTGCGCTCATCCCTGGCTTGATTGGTCATGACACCGTTCCGGATCACCTCGAAGGCTGAATGGAGACAGACGAGGTATCTGCTAGCGAAGAGGATGGAACTGCACAAGCCAAAGAGATCAAAAAATGGCCGCCGATTCGGAGAATATATTCGGCAAATATCTGAGATTTTACGCATATTTTTGACTGGGGCCCGCCAAAATGTGCTGGATCTCCGAAATTCTCTGTCGTGGATTGGTGGGTTGTGGGCACTTGAGGTTCGGATGCTCGTAAAATGGCAAGGCTTGCCGCAGCGTTGGAAACGATGGAAAATGGTCGGATATCTGGCGGCAGCCCCTTTGCGAAAGCTTATGCGTATCTGCGCGGGGCGTTGATAGCGGGACGATATCCAACTGGCGGCCGTCTCAAAGTCGGCGATATCGCGCGAGAACTGCATCTCAGCCCCACCCCTGTTCGCGAAGCGTTGGCTACGCTGTCGGGAGAGGCGATCGTTCGGCGACATCGGGATGCGGGTTATTTTGTGCCACGACTTGATGCTCAGGAGGTTGCGGATCTCTATGCGATGGAGGCGCGATGCCTCGCGAGCCGCGCGGTATCGAGGCGTCGGCCGCTGCACGCGCATGAGGCGGGCTTGGCTGATGTCGCCATGCGATCCGTTGATGATGTTCGGGCGCTCACCGAGTGGTTGGCCATCTGCTCGAACAACCGGGTGCTTCTGGCGACTGTCCAGCTCCTTAACGATAGGTTGAGTGCCGCGCGGCGGGCGGAGGCGACGCTTTGGTCGATCGAAGAGCTTGAGGCGGTTTGGACGACATCCGCGCGCGGTGAGGCCGCGGCGCTGCGCGCGATCCGCCTTCATCTGCAACGCTGTATCCATCATTCGCGTGAAATTGCGGCGTTGGTTGGCAGAGATAAAATAGAATGAATATACTTTGAATATATATGCGTCTGGTGCTCGAATAGCGTGGCCGCGATTTGCGGTTATCAAGGAGAAGGCCATGAAGAAGTCCAAGAACTCCTCTGTTATGCTTGGCAAGATTCGGCGCGTGACCCGCGCGTCGGATCGTCCCGGTACGCCGGAGCTCGGCAATCCCGTGCTGAGCTTTCAGATCGGCTGACAAAGAGGGGACGGCGCCCGCAAGGGCGCCGTCTTTGCGCGATATATGCCAAGCGATGTTTGGCGATTCACCATCGAGGCCGATGATGTCGAGATCGTCGCCGACTTTGATGCCGGAAACTACGAGGCGCGTGTGATTGACACAGGTGCGATCCAGGATGAACCGGCTTTGTCGCAGGCGGCTCGTCCCGAAAATATCCGCGATGCCGCGCGCTCATTCGTCCCCGCGCGGCAAGCGGCGTGGCCTACATTCCGGCAATGGCTCCAAATCGCCCGTTCCCTGGTGGCTGCCCATTGGAGGATGCGGCGTCCGCCGCGGGACTGGGTGTCATGGTTCCAGCGTGCGCGGGATGGCACAGGCGAAAGCGAGACTCGGGTCCGCCAACTGGTCGCCGTCTTTCACACTGCTGCCACTGTGCTGCCAGGCCTGTCGCGCTGTTTGCCGCGTTCGATGGCGCTGCTCGATTTCCTGGCCTGCAACGGCATTCGGGGCCGCTGGCTTTTTGCCGTGCGTCCGGTTCCGTTTGAAGCGCATTGCTGGGTGCAATGGCAAGATCTCGCGCTGACCGATCATGTCGATCACGTCCGCTGGTTCACGGTCTTCCTGGTGGTCGACTAGATGGTGCCCAGGATCGTCATACTCCTGTGGGATGAGGCCGTACCCGGCGCCGCCTGGCGCATGGCGCAACGCCTCGAAGCCTGCATGGCGCGCGGTATGCGGGTGGGGCACTGCACGTCTGGTCGCTTGTTGCTGCTGGGGGGCGAGGAGGCAATGTCGCTTTGGACCAGCCCCGACGACAGGGCTCTGATCTTTGGCGAACTGTTTGCCCAGACCGGCGGATCTGATGCTCGGGATCGAATGCTGGGTGCGCTCCCGACCGAGCCGGAGGCAGCCGGTGCGTATCTCGCCCGGCAGGCCTGGGGGCGCTACGGCGCTCTTCTGCGCGAAACAACCGGCAAAGATTACCTGTTCACCGAGCCGATGGGGAGCATGCCCCTCTTCCAGGCAGAGGAGGAGGGGGGACGGGTCATAACATCCCGCCTTTCCTCCGACATGGCTGCCTGGCTCCTTGCCTCGCCGCCACGGGTCAATTGGGATGCCGTTGCCCGATTAGCCCTCAATCCGTTCGTGGCCGCCCATCGCAGCGCGCTGCAGGGGCTGGTGACCATTTTTTCCGGGCACCTTTGGGAGCCGTGGCAGGGCCGGCCCGGCACTGCCCTATGGACGCCGCCCGCTACTCTCGATCAGGACCCGACTGACGGAACGCTTCTACGCGAAACACTCATGCGGGTTTTGCGTGATCGTTGCGACGGGCATGAGCGGGTTGCGATCGAGCTTTCTGGCGGATTTGATTCGACGCTTGTGCTAGGCGCCCTTCGCGAGGCGGTGCCGCGCTGTGCGGTAACCGCGCTACATTACGTGCTCGGTGCGCAAGACGGAAACGAGACGGCGCGCGCACGCGCAGTTGCCCGAGAGGCTGGCGTCCGGCTGGTGGAAATTCCGGCTGCGCCGCGGCATTTTGATTGGCAGCGTCTGCTTGGGCTGCGCGCCGATGTGCAGCCGCGCCTTGCCTGGTTTGATATGATCCAGGATCGCGACACCCCATCACGATCCCGAGCGGACGGCTGCACCCGAATCCTCACGGGACAGGGTGGGGACGCCTTGCTGTTCCAGTTTCCGACCGCGGGGGTCGCGAGTGACATGATCTGTGAGCGGGGGTTTTTCAGTCCGTGGCATCGAGCACTCTGGGACTGCGCCCGCCGGCGCAATCAAACGCTCTGGCCGGCCCTTCTCGAAATGCTGCAGGGCTCGTTGCTAGATCGTCGACGGCGCATCTCTGCCATCGTGCCGGACGCGCTGGGCGAGCGCGCCAGGATCGTGCAGTCCGATCGTTGCGATCATCCCTGGATCGATCAGGCGAGGGGGCTTCCAGCCGGCAAGCGCCTGCAGGTCGCGAGTCTGGCCGATGGCCAACTGGTGCATGGGCCGTCCTGGAGCGCCGATACTGGTAGGCTGGTCCATCCACTATTGTCCCAGCCATTCGTACAGGCCTGCCTTCAGATCCCGTCGTGGCGGCTGGCCTATGGCGTGCAGAGCCGGGCACTGGCGCGGGATGTCTTTTCCCGCTGGCTGGCCCCGTCGCCGTCGCCGATCAAGGGCAGTGCGGCCGGCTATTATTGTCGCAGTGTCCTGGCGGGGTTGCCCGTGCTGCGGCCGCTGCTGCTCGAGGGCAATTTGGTTCGCGAGGGCGTACTAGACCGCGCGGGCCTGGCGCGAATGCTTGAGCCGGAACGCTTGATCGCCGGTCAGGATTATCGCTCCGTTGCCGTCTGGGCGAGCATCGAAGCCTGGAGCAGGGCTTGGGCATAGCGGCGAAGACGCCCCCGATGACAGAAATGATCGCGCTCGCGGCACCCACAAAGATCTCGCGATGGAGCAAGCGGTCGGCGTCGGGGAGGCGCACCGACACTTCGTGACGCCGCCGAGGACGACCGCGATGTCGCTTGGTCGGTCCGTTGCCAGAGTGCCAGCGGTTGATCTCGCTCCCGAGCGGCACGTCATCAACAGCTGTTGGAGTCTGTCGCCTCGTTTTCCATGCGTCGCTCGGCCAATGATCGCACGATGATCTCCACACATGGTGCGGGCTGCTCGATAGTAACGTTTTCGCCGACTTCGCCGGGAACAGTCGCGCATTGGCAGACGACCAGAAGGAGCTGAGTCGATCGCCCGGCTGTCCACCTCATCGCCGCGCGGCAGGTCGGTCTCAATGTGCCAGCGCAAGTCGTGGCAAACCGCTCGTCGTGCTGAACAGGAGCGAGATTTCAGTGGCCGAACCCCAAATCCTGCTGGGCCACAGAGGCGCTCGAACTGGCAGCCACTGAGATGCACATCTTTGCGGCGGCCAGCGATCTGACCGTCGATCACAAGCTGCATTTCTGGAATGCGTACATTGGCGGCCGACACTGAATGTTCTGTGCTTGCCCGCAAGATCGATGGATTGGAGTGACGGCTGTCGGCCGGCTGATGCGGGCCGGGTTCAAGAGCGATCCCGGCCCGCATTCGGCGGGGTCATTCGGCGGCAATGTCCTCGCCGCCATGATCCTCGAGCGTCTGACGCACATCTTCGAGCTTCTCGTCGTCCGCAAGATCGACCGAAACCGTGATGGCTCCAGCCAGAGCCGGGTCGCCTTCGGCTTCAAATTCCGGATGGCCGCTTTCTGCATCGGCACCGTCGATTTCCTCGCCACTCGAATTCTCGTCGCCTTCGGGGGCGACAAAGATGTCGGCACGTTCGATGCCATGTTCCTGCACCAATTGTTCGACGGCAAGATCTGCCTTGCGGCGGGAATCGAAGGTCGCAGTGATAGTGGCGCCCGCAGTATCAACCATGATCGTCTCCTGGAAAATCCAAGGAAGTTCAACGCGAAGCGGAGCGAGCGGGGCCAACGTCCACCATCCGACCGACGCTTCCGTGTGGCGGTTGGGCGCAAAGCAAAGCCAAATTGCACCCGTGTCGGATTTCCATGTTTGTTCGTTCGACGCGGCGCAGGGTGTCATGCCGGCCGTCGGTCGCTGCAAGATCATTCATGTCGGTATACATGCGTAGATCGTGCCGATGGAGCAGCGCGATTATCCGTCCTAAGGGCGAGCCCATGATTGTTGACCACGGTGCTGCGCGCGCGTCGTGCAGTCGGCGGGGGCGCCGGCAAGTTGCCATTCCTGGCTGCTGCGCGCGCGGCGGGCGGCATCGTTTGATCCAGAAACCATAAGAGTCGATCGTATATATCTCGGATATTCCCGGGGGACACCGGGGTATGAGACTCTCCCCAATACCGTATCAGCATCGCATTGCGTTGCAGTCGATAGAGCCCGGTGAGTAGCCGCTCTGATTGATCGAGTCCCATCTGATCAGCGTCGCCTTGGAATAGAAGGATCGGCGTCGTCAAATCATCCATGTGATAATAGGGGCTAGCATCCGCGTACCGGGTCCTGGCTCGCCATGCGGGAACCCTCATCGCGCCTTGGCCGCCTTCGCTCCAGCCATATGTGAACGGTAAGTTCATGCCGCTTTTGAGACTCACTCGGTCTCGAGGATCAAGGCTGCCGTATCCTGCAAGAAGATCGATCGGCGCCGACGAAACGATAGTTGCCTTGAAACGGTGATCATAAGCCGCGACTGCCAAGGCGGAATATCCTCCGAAGCTATGTCCCCAGACAGCCATTCGGCTGCGGTCGACATGTCCACTGGCGATCGCGGCATCCACGGCCGCCGTGATTGCCGAAGCCAGACTTTGCGGTGACGGGGGCTGTTCGCTGGAAGCTGGAACGCTGGGATACAGAACGGCGAAACCGAGGGCCGTGAGAAGAGGCACATTGGCAATGGGAGCCACCGCTCCCGGATTAACGGGAGGCGGCGTGTCCGCGGAAAAGGTGTCGCCGGGATAGGGGACGACGATCATGGGCAGCGCGGAGGCCGACCTCGCCGGAAGGAACAACCAGTGATGAAGCGTGACATCGTTTTTGCTGACCGTAAGCGGCAGCGCGCGCGGTAGATCGACGGCATCAAGGCGAGCGTTGACGGAGTCGATGAGCGCGCTTCGATGGTCTGGCGCACTCAAGAACAGTCGTGTTGCCCCTCGCTCATCAGAGATTGTCGATAGGGCCCATCGCCCGGCCGGGCTGATGGCAAGCAAGCTGGCCCGAGATCCGGGAAGCGATACCCCGGGTCCGATTTTGTGGTCGTGATCGGGAAGGCCTG
>BACX01000257.1 GCA_000333335.1 Sphingomonas-like bacterium B12
TCGTGCCGGCGTTGCCACGGTGGAATTGAAGATCGACGCTGTCACTGCGGTACCACCGTCGCCGACGACCCCACCCGCCAGATTGATCAGCGAGCCATAGGCGTCGAGCGCCACCGCAATACCATCGCTGTTGGTGGCCAGAATCGTTCCGCTATTGGTCAGGTCGATGCTTGTGCTGACACCCGTGGTGGCGCCTTCGATCAGCCCACTGTTGCTGGCGGGGTTGCCGACATTGCCGGACAGAGCGAGCCCAATGCCTCCGGTTGACTGGATCGTGCCTGTATTAGTGACGAAATTGTCGAAGGCGGTGAGGGCGGTGCCGGTCGCCGTAATGGTTCCGCTGTTGGTGGTCGTGCCGTTGACCGAAGTATTGACTCCGGCTCCGACGACGTTGATGGAGCCAGTGTTGGTGAAATTGACGACGCCGTCCAGGTTCAGCGCGGGCGTACCGATCATCCCGCCGGTGGTGGTAATGGACCCTGCATTGGTAAACGAGACCGGTGCGTTGTAATATTGCGAGGTGAAAGCCTGGCCTGAAAAGGTCAGCGCGGCATCATTCACAACCGAACCGCCTTCGAACTGGCCCGCCCCGACCAAGGTGATCGTGCCGGGGGCCACGAAGCCGCCCGCCAACGTGAGCGTCGTCCCGGCAGCTGGCGCGAGTTGGAGTGCCCCGAAGCCCGTAGGCAGAGTCACGGCGGTGTTGATGACCGTATCCCGCGCCGTCGCGATCTGCACGCTGTTGATGCCGGCACCACCGTCGATCGTGCCGTTGATCCCGGTCACCGGCGTCGATGTGCCGTCATAATGGGCGACCAGCACGTCGTTGCCCGCGCCGAGCGTCACGTTGCCGTTGATCGTCCCGTTCGACGAATCGATCGTTGACGAATAACCGCCGGTTTGCGTCGCGACGGTGACATCTCCGTTTATCGTGCCTTCATTGACTAGCGTCAGTCCGCTGGTCCCGCCGTCCGCGCTGATCGCAGTCCCGCCCGCTGCCGTAATCACGCCGCCTGTTTCGTTCGTCACGGTCAGATTGCCAGGGCCGGCTCCTTGGATGGCAATGCCGGCGCCAGTGTTCGTGATCGTGCCACTGTTGATAAGCGGCGCGGAGATATTGCGCAGTGTCGCGGTCCCCGCAGCCGAGGTGATTGTACCGCTGTTGGTCCAGTCCGTGTAACTCGCAACATAGGGATTGTACGTCGTTGTCGCATCGATGGCACTGTTGGAACCGCCATCGATGGTCCCCGCATTGTTGAGCGCACCAACGGGGCCGAGGATAGCGCCGATCGTTCCTCCGCTGCGGTTCGTGATCGACGCGAAACCGCCCAAGGCTGGATCCGTCGCCAAGAGAGCGACGCCGCTCGTGCCGGACAGCGTGCCGGCATTGTCGA
>BACX01000256.1 GCA_000333335.1 Sphingomonas-like bacterium B12
TCGCAGCGGATTGCCTGACCGGGGTTTGGCCATTTTTCGCGCAAGGCCGCGTACAGCGTCGCTTCATGCTCGATCATGCTCGCCTGTTTGCGCGCCTGAACGATAGGATTTGTTCGCATCAGATCGTCGATCGCGATCATGTCGTCAGCGGGGATGATGCTGCAGACCTTGAGCACCGCATCGCGAACCGCCTCCAGCGGGCGTTGATCGGATGGCTGATCCCTGAGCGCGTCGACGATCATGGCGCCCATACCGCTCTGGAGCGAGAGCAGGATCTCATCCTTGGATTTGAAATAATAGAAGAAGGTGCGTCGAGAAATGCCGGCTTCCGCAGCGATCTCGTCGAGGGTGGTCGCGTCATAGCCCTTTTCGAGGAACAGGCGGATTCCCGCGTCGGTGATCCGCCCGCGCGTCTCGCGGCGTTTGCGCGCTCGCGTCCCTTCCTGCTGTGCGATGTCGCGGTTCCCAGTCATCGGCCCTTGAAAGTTGCACTCGGTGTAGATAATAGCATCTTACACTGAGTGCGGATTTTCTGAAAGGTGGATCGTGGCGGACTGGACAGCATCAGATATTCCCCCGCAGACCGATCGCGTCGCGGTTGTCACCGGTACGGGCGGTCTCGGTTATGAGGATGCGCTGGCACTGGCACGAGCAGGAGCCGAGGTGATCGTTGCAGGACGCAATCCCGCCAAGGGCGCCAACGCGGTCGCCCGGATCGAGGCAGCTGTGCCGGGGGCAAAGATCCGGTTCGAGCCGCTCGATCTTGCCAGCCTTCCGTCGATTGCAGCGTTCGCCGACCGGTTCACCAAGCGATATACCCGGCTCGATCTGCTCATCAACAATGCCGGCGTCATGGTCCCACCGCAGCGGCAGCAGACCGAGGACGGCTTCGAATTGCAGCTCGGCATCAATTATCTCGGCCATTTCGCACTGACGGGCCAGCTGCTTCCTTTTCTCCGCAGTACGTCGGGATCGCGAGTCGTCACGCTGTCGAGCGTCGCGGCTAGGAGTGGCAAGATCGACTTCGATGACATCAACGCGATCGCGCGATACCGGCGCATGCCGGTCTATAGCCAATCCAAGCTAGCCTGCCTGATGTTCAGCCTGGAGCTGCAGCGGCGCAGCGAGAGCGGCCAATGGGGTCTGGCGAGCCTCGGCGCACATCCGGGCATCGCTCGGACCGAGCTGCTGCACAATGCTCCGGGCCGGCGAAGTGCGGTGGGGCTCACCCGATCCCTGTTGTGGTTCCTTTTTCAGCCGGTGGCACAAGGCGCGTTACCCACCCTGTTTGCGGCTACGGCCCGCGAAGCGGTGCCCGGCGCATATTATGGTCCGAGAAGCTTCGGCGAGACGCGCGGCGCTCCCGCCATGGCACGGATACCCCCGCAGGCGCTCGATGAGGAGGCCGCAAGGCAACTTTGGGAGGTGTCCCAGATCATGACTGGCGTGACCTTTGGTTCCCCGAGCCATTGATAGCTAGCGCTCCGATGTTCCTTCCATGAAAGAGGCAAACATCGGAGCGCCAAGTTCAGACTGTGCGGATGGTGCCGCCGTCGATGACGAACTCCGCGCCATGGATGGCGGCGGCGCGGTCGGCGGCGAGATATGCAATCAGGTCCGCTACCTCTTCCGGCTCTGCTCCGCGCCCGATCGGGATGCCGCCCAGGGCATCGAGCACCGACTGACGCGCGTCCTCGACCGTGCCGCCATTAGCGGAACGAAGCATTTCGAGAAAGTCGTCACCGCCTCGGTCATGATCCAGCCGGGCGAGACAGCGTTGACCCGCACGCCCTTGAGGCCCAGCTCCTTGGAAATCGACTTGCTGTAGGTCCGGAGTGCGGCCTTGGCGGCGGCATAGCCCGTCGTGGATTCAGGAAGCGGCAGAACCGACTGGATCGAGGTGACGTGAACCACGGCGCCCTGACCGCGCTCAATCATCTGCGGGATCAGCAGGCGGTCGAGCCGAACGGTCGCGAGCAGATTGAGGTTGAGCTCGGCAAGCCAATGCTCGTCGGTCAAGGCCGCGAACCCGCCCGCTGGCGACGAGGAGCCACCAACGACATGAGCCAGGATGTCGATGCCGCCCAGCCGCTCGAGCGCAGCGCCGGCGAAGACTGCGCCGCCCTCGGCCGTCGTCAGGTCCGCCTGGACATAGTCGACGCTCTCTATCGGATCCTTGATCGAGCGGGCCGCGGTAATGACGCGAGCGCCGCCCGCGAGGAAGCGCTTGACCGTTGCGCGGCCGAGGCCCTTGGTGCCGCCACTGACGAGCACGCGCTTCCCGGCGAATTCGGTCGCGTTGGAGACGATGGTCAAACCGTGGTTTCCAGCGTCTTGATGACATCGTTCACCAGCGTGAAACGATAGGTGAAGCGGAGCGGGCTGCCCGGGAAGTCGCCTTCTGCGGGACCTTCGACGACGACATCGCCACCCTCTTCCCGCACCGTGTCGGGTGTGAAGATCGCCTTCACCGGTAGGACTTCTTCCTTGAACAGCTTGCGGATCGCTGCCTGGCCCTCGAAGCGCTTGCCATTGTCGATAAACAGAGCGTCGCGCAGGAAAGGCTTCATCATGCCGTCGAGATCGAGACGAGCATTGGCCTCGACGAAATCGGCGATCGGACTGGGTAATTCGATGGGCATCGTAATCTCCTCGATGGTGACGAGGGTGATTTAGCGATGGACATTGACCACAATAATCGAGAGAAATCGGCATAGCGTGTCACGGAAACTGGGATAATGAGCCGCCATTCGCTGATCGAGCTCGAAGCGGTTCTTGCCATTGTTCGCTGTGGCTCGTTCCGCGCGGCGGCGATCGAGCTCGGCCTATCGACGACCGCGATCAGCAATGCCATTGGCAAGCTGGAGCGGGAGCTCTCCGTCCGCCTGTTCAACCGCACGACGCGCAGCGTTTCGCTGACGCATGCAGGGCGGATTTTCGTGGCGCAGATCAGGCCGGCGCTCGAAGGCATTCAGAAGGCAATGAACACGGCGCGTTCGCAGCAGGAGACGCCGTCTGGAACCCTCCGCATCAACGCCTTCGCCACGGCAGCGCGCGAGATCATGGCGCCGCTGGTGCTGACCTATCTGCAGCGCTATCCGCAGGTGCATATCGACATCGTGACCGAAGGCCGGCTGGTCGATGTGGTGGCAGCAGGTTTCGATCTGGGCGTGCGGAGCGCCGATCTGGTACCCAGCGATGCAATCGCCATTCCGCTTGGGCCAGCGCGGCGCATGGCTGTGGTCGCAGCTCCCGATTTCGAGGGC
>BACX01000255.1 GCA_000333335.1 Sphingomonas-like bacterium B12
GCGCACGCGTCGGAAGGCTGGAGGCCGGCACCCCGCGCAGCTTGGCCGCTCCCCGGAAGCTGCGCGCCTCCGCCACCGAGACGAAGGCATCGAGATCGCCCAATTCGGTCATAGCGCCTCGGTCATTGTCCGGTTCTCCGTACAGCCCGTGCGGCATCTGCCGGATTATCGATCGCCGTGCCAGCGCGCATATCGCCGCCACCCCATTCCAAGGAGGCAAGCATGAAGCTCCACCAACTCGGCAAGACCGGCCCGCGCGTGTCCACCATCGGGCTTGGCTGCATGGGCATGTCCGGCTCCTACGGCGCGTCCGACCGCAACCAGGCGATCAACGCCATCCATCAGGCGCTCGATGCCGGTATCACCCTGCTCGATACCGGCGATTTCTACGGCATGGGGCATAACGAGCGCCTGCTCGCCGAGGCACTGAAGGGCCGGCCACGCGACAGCTACCAGCTCAGCGTCAAGTTCGGCGCGCTGCGCGGGCCGGACGGCAGCTGGCTCGGCTTCGACGGACGGCCGGAGGCGGTGAAGAGTTCGCTCGCCTACACGCTGGATCGGCTCGGCACCGATCATGTCGACGTCTATCGACCCGGCCGGCTCGATCCGAAGGTGCCGATCGAGGAGACGGTGGGCGCGATCAAGGAGATGATCGAGGCCGGCT
Organism: Sphingomonas-like bacterium B12; assembly: GCA_000333335.1. Classification (GTDB taxonomy): domain Bacteria; phylum Pseudomonadota; class Alphaproteobacteria; order Sphingomonadales; family Sphingomonadaceae; genus Solisphingomonas. The sequence goes on from BACX01000255.1 coordinate 665, forward strand.
ATGTCCGCAATCTCGGCCTGTCCGAAGTCGGCTCCGAGACGATCCGTCGCGCCGCCGCCGTCCACCCGGTCGCCGACCTGCAGATCGAATATTCGGTCATCACGCGCAGTGTCGAGGACAATATCCTCGCCACTTGCCGGGAACTTGGCATCGCGATCACAGCCTATGGCGTGCTCTCGCGCGGGCTGCTCTCGGGATATTACGGCAGGGAACCCGCCAAGCAGGGCGACTTCCGCAACCACTCGCCGCGCTTCCAGGAGGGCAATGTCGAGGCGAACCTCGCATTGGTCGAGAAGCTGCGCGCCATCGCCGACGCCAGGGGCGCGACCGTCGCGCAGATCGCCATCGCCTGGGTGCTGTCGCGGGGCGAGGACATCTTTCCGATCATCGGCGCGCGTCGGCCGGATCACGTCGCGGGCGCGCTGGCCGCGCTCGACGTGACGTTGGACGCGGACGATCTGGACGCGATCGAGCAGGCGGTGCCGAAGGGCGCGGCGCAGGGCGACCGTTATCCCACGCCGCTCATGGCCTCGCTCGACAGCGAGAGGTGATCGCCGCCGCCCTCTCCCGCCCTGCGGGAGAGGGCGGTGCCGTTACGCGACCCGCCGCACCCAGCCCGCCGGGCCTTCGACGCGGCCGCGCTGGATACCGACCAGCTCGGCCTTGATCTCGTCGGTGAGCTGGCCGCCGTCGCCATTGCCGATCGTCCAGTCGCCGGCCGTGCTTTTCACTTGGCCAATCGGGGTGAGCACCGCCGCCGTGCCGCAGGCGAACACTTCGCGCAGCTTGCCGCTCTTCGCATCCGCCTGCCACTGGTCGATCGCGTAAGGCTGCTCGGTCACCGCGATGCCGCGCCGCTTCACCAGTTCGAGGATCGAGGCGCGGGTGATGCCGGGCAGGATCGTGCCGGTGAGCGGCGGGGTGATCATGCTGCCGTCTTCGAACAGGAAGAAGATGTTCATGCCGCCGAGCTCGTCCACCCAGCGATGCTCGACCGCGTCGAGGAACACCACCTGGTCGCAGCCATGCTCATAGGCTTCGGCCTGCGCCATCAGGCTGGCAGCGTAGTTGCCGCCGCACTTGGCGGCCCCCGTGCCGCCCGGGCCGGCGCGGTTGAGGTGATCGGACACCCACAGCGACACCGCCTTCTTGCCGCCCTTGAAATAGGCGCCGACGGGGGATGCGATCACGCAGAAGATGAACTCGGATGCCGGCTTCACGCCGAGGAACGTTTCCGACGCGAACATGAAAGGCCGCAGATACAGGCTGCCCTCGCCACCGGGGATCCAGCCGGAATCGGCCTTCACCAGCGCGTCGATCGCATCGAGGAACAGATCCTCGGGGATTTCCGGCATCGCCATGCGGCGCGCGCTCTCGTTCATGCGGCGCGCATTCTGCTCGGGCCGGAACAGGGTGATGCCGCCGTCGTCGGTGCGGTAGGCCTTGAGGCCCTCGAAGATTTCCTGCGCGTAATGCAGCACCGCACAGGCCGGATCGAGCGTGAAGGGACGACGCGCGCCGAGCGTCGCCGAGTGCCAGCCCCGCCCTTCCGTCCAGGTGGCGGTGACCATGTGATCGGTAAATACCCGCCCGAAGCCGGGATCCTCCAGCAATACCGCGCGCTCGGCCGCCGCCAGCACCGCCGGGTTGGGCTCGATCGCGATCGGGTAGAGGGAGGTCATCACGCTGCTCCTAAATGAAAGGACAGCGGCTCCTTATCGGGCAAGACAGGGATAGGCCAGCCCCGAGGCTGTGCCGGCGCGCAGGATGAACAGGCCGCTCAGACGAGCAGGAAGATCACCGTGCCCGAAATGGCGAGCGAGATCGCGCTCATGAAACAGAGCAGACGAAATTCGACATCGCATAGCGATGCATCGAGATGTTCCACCGGTCTCCTCCTCTCGCCATTCTCCCGATGGCGAGCGCCAAGAATATCATTCTTCTTCCTAAAGTAAAATAAAGGTCTCGTGTTGCGGCGCGGCGTTTCAACTTGAAACTGATGTATCTGTCGTCGGAAATATCTTCCTTTACAGGCATCGCGGAAATCCGCCGCGCAGGACCGCTTGACTCCACCCCGCCAAAAGCGCGATCAAGAACATATAAAGAACGATTGGACAGTCGAGTCGGTGGACGCCCTATGCGCCTTGCGAAACAGGATCGCCCGGATCGAGGGGCTGCGCCCCGCCGATGCGCCGGATCATGCGCCGCTGGGCGTCGATTCGCTCGACCGGGCGCTGGGCGGCGGGCTGGCGCGGGGACGGTTGCACGAACTGTTCGCGGCCGAGCCGGCGGACGGGCCGGGCACGGCGGGCTTCGCCGCGATGCTGGCGCGGCTGGCGCTGCCGCCCGGCGCGCCGTTGCTCTGGCTGCGGCTGGAGGATGCGGAGCGGACGGGTGGGCGGCTCTCGGCGCCGGGGCTGGCGCAGATCGGGCTCGATCCGGCACGGCTGGTGCTGCTGGTGCTCCGCGATCCGGTGATGCTGTTGCGCGCGGCGGCGGACGTGGTGCGCTGTTCGCCGGTCGGCGCGGCGGTGATCGAGCTGTGGCAGCAGCCCCGCGCGCTCGATCTGACGGCGAGCCGGCGGCTGGCGGTCGCGGCCGAGGAATCGGGGGTCACCGCGCTGATGCTGCGGGTGGATGCCGCCCCCTCCCCCAGTGCCGCGCACACGCGCTGGCAGGTGTCATCCGCCCCCTCGATCGCGCTGGAGGCGGATGCGCCCGGCCACCCCGCTTTCGACATCGAGCTGCTGCGCCAGCGCGGGCGGCCGGACGGCGGGCGCTGGCGGCTGGAGTGGCGGCGTGAGCAGGCCCGCTTCGTCGAGGCGCCGCTTCCTGGCATTGTGGTTCCCGCTGCTGCCGGCGGACCGGCACCGGCGCCGCTGCGGGCCTGACGGGCCGCCCACCGCCTTTGTCGAGAAGCAGCGCGGCGCGATGCCTGTGGTCGCGCTCGACCCGCGCGCGCTCAAGCTCGGCCTCGCGCCCGGCCTGACGCTGGCTGACGCCCGCGCGCGGTCCG
>BACX01000254.1 GCA_000333335.1 Sphingomonas-like bacterium B12
CGTCCGACCTTGCAGACCACGCTCCCGACGAGATCTTCGTGATGGGAGATTGCGCGGCATGCCGGCTGCCCGGCAGCGATCGGCTGGTCCCGCCAAGGGCCCAGGCGGCGCACCAGATGGCGGCGGCGGTTTTCGCCAACCTGTGCCACGCGATGCGCGGAGAGGCGCCGCAGCCCTTCGTCTACCGCGATCGCGGATCGCTCGTCTCGATCAGCCGCTTTTCCACCATCGGCACCCTGATGGGCGCGTTGGTCGCGAAGCCGTGCCGCAGGACAAGGCGCTTACCCTTCATGTCGGTCGCCTCTCGGCGATCGACCACACGAGTGCGGAAATGCTCAACGACTGGCTGCAACGGCGCCGGGCGGCGGGCATGCGCATCGATCTCGCAGGCGAGAAAGGGCGCCTTCGAGGACTCGCGGCCTGACAGCGCGCGGGAAACACTTCCTTACGGAAGGGCAACCCGCGCGTAAGCCCCAGACGTCAGGCTGGCGACCATCCGGGCCGACCGCACCAAGCCTCGCCGACCGCTCGAAGGCGAGGCACCCAGAGGTGCGGCGGCCCGGATGCAGGAGGAACATCCGCCACAACAAGAAGGGGTGTTCCATGAATTATCGACTGATCGCGCTGGCCGCCGGCCTGCTCGCGACCCCGGCTCTGGCGCAGGAAGCGCCGCCCAAGCCGTTCACCGTCTCCGGCTCCGTCGCCCTGGTATCGGACTATCGCTTCCGCGGCGTCTCGCAGAGCGACAAGCACATGGCCGTGCAGGGCGGCCTCACCGTCACCCACGAGACCGGCCTGTATGCGAGCGTGTGGGGATCGAACCTCGCCGGCTGGGGCACGTTCGGCGGCTCCAACATGGAACTGGACCTCGTCGGCGGTTACAAGCTGCCGGTCGGCGGCGCCACGATCGACGCGGGCCTCACCTGGTACATGTATCCGGGCGGCGCCTCGAACACCGATTTCGCCGAACCCTATGTGAAGGTCTCCTCCACGCTCGGTCCGGTCACCGCGCTTGTCGGTGTCGCCTACGCACCCAAGCAGCAGGCGCTCGGCAACTATTCCAACACGCCCACCAGCCGTGGCCAGAAGGAGGACAATCTCTACGTCTGGGGCGATGCCAGCATGGGAATCCCCGGCACGCCGGTGACCGCCAAGGCGCATCTCGGCTACTCGCACGGCAATCCCGGCCTCGGCCCCAACGGCACCAGCGTGACGCCGACCGGGGAGTATCTCGACTGGCTGATCGGCGCGGACATGGTGCTGGGGCCGGTGACGCTGGGTGTCGCCTATGTCGACACCAACATCTCCAAGCGCGAAAGCGCCTATCTCCAGCCCAATTTCAGCTCGACCAAGAACGGCTCCTCGATCGCGGGCAGCCGCGCGGTCTTCTCGGTCGGCGCCAGTTTCTGACCTTCCTGGCATGGGCACGCGTGCCCGCCCTGCCGGCGCGCGCGCGTGCCCATATGGCGCGTCCCGTTCGGACATGGTGCGGAAAAGCACCTATCCTTTAAACGAGCGGTGTGCCGCACGAATGACTATTGCAGCACGTTGCATAATTGACTTACGCTCCCCTCCTGCCGTCATCGAACGGATAAGGCACGCCGAGGATCGCCAAGCCGGCAATCACATCGGGCGGCCGCAAAGAGGAGGGGAAGGGTATGTCGAAGTACGCCTTCAAGACATCGCGTGCGCGTCTGCTTCGCGGTTCTGCGGTCATGGCGACGATGCTGGCCGCCGGCTCCGCCTATGCGCAGGATGCTGCGCCCGCACCCGCGCCGGCCGCAGCCCCGACACAGACCGCTGCGGCGGCGCCTCGGCAGGGCGGCCTCGAGGATATCGTGGTGACCGCCCGCAAGCGCGCGGAGAATGTGCAGGAAATTCCGGTGGCGATCACGGCGATCTCCTCGGCCCAGGTCCAGCGCCGCGATCTCACCAGTCTGGAGAAAATCAGCTCCTCCACCCCACAATTCACGGTCGGTCGCGCGTCCAACGGCGCGGGCGCGTCGCTCACCCTGCGCGGCATCGGCTCGCCCTCGACCTCGATCGGTGTCGAGCAGTCGGTCGCGGTGGTCGTCGACGGCGTCTATTACGGACAGGGCCGCGTCATCAACGAGGGCTTCTTCGATCTCAACCGGATCGAGATCCTGAAGGGGCCGCAGGCGCTGTTCTTCGGCAAGAACGCCACCGCAGGCGTGATCTCGCTGACGTCGGCCGATCCCGGCAGCAAACCCGAATATATCTTCCGCGCCGGCTACGAATTCGGCGCGAAGCAGGGCTATGGCGAGGCGATCGCCTCCATTCCGCTCACCGACACGCTGGGCATTCGCGTCGCGCTGCGCGGATCGAAGATGTGGGGCGGCTATTACAAGAACGAGGGCACCGACACCACCTACACCACCACGGATGCGGCGACCGGCGTCAGCACTGTCCATGACGTCACCGCTTCGGCGAAGGACCAGCCGCAGGAGAAGGAGGCGATCGGCCGCCTGACGGTGAAGTGGACACCGACGGACCGCCTGACCGTGAACCTGAAAGGCTCCGGCACCTACAACAACACCGCCGGCAACGGCTGGAACTACGTGGTCGCACGCTGCGCGAGCGGATCGAGCACGCTCAACCCCAGCTACAGCTGCGGCAGCGACTTCGTGATCCATCAGGACAACATCCCGCTCGATATCGCGAAGGTGCTGCCCCACTCGAAGTCGGACGGCGCACTCTACAACACCTATAAATCCTATCAGGGCACGGGCACGATCAACTACAAGCTCGACAACCTGACGCTGACCTCCGTCACCAACTACAACTGGAACAACAACAAGTTCGCCTGCGCCTGCGACTTCCAGTCCTCGCCGACCGGCACCTGGGCGACGGAGGATTCCTCCTTCCATGCCTTCAGCGAGGAGGCGCGCGCGCTTTCCAATTTCGATTTCCCGATCAACTTCATGATCGGTGGCCTCTACCAGGCGACGCGCCGCGATTTCCAGCAGTGGGTGCTGTTCGCGGGCAGCGAGAATTCCGCCGCCGACCCGGCGAACCGCTACGTCTCCTATTCCAAGCTGTCGGCCACCGAGGGCCGCACCTATTCGGGTTTCGGCCAGGTGATCTGGAAGATCCTGCCCAAGGTCGAAGTGACGGGCGGCGTGCGCTACACGCACGAGACGAAGAAGAGCTTCTTCGAACAGCCCTACGTCAACCCGATCCTGGCGCCGGGCGGGCCGCTGCCGGTCTTCATCCCGGCCAGCGCGCCGGGTGGCGTGATCAACGCCAACCAGACCTTCAACAACTGGTCGCCCGAAGCCACGATCACCTACAAGCCGTCGCGCGGGATCATGTTCTACGGTTCGTATCGCACCGCCTACAAATCGGGCGGCTTCTCCAACAGCGCGATCAACTCTAACCTGTCGGACAACCCGCCGCGCGATTTCCAGTTCAAGCCGGAGACGGCGGCGGGCTTCGAGATCGGCGCCAAGACGACGCTGCTCGACAACCAGCTGCGCTTCAACCTGAACCTCTACACGTTCAAGTATAGCGATCTGCAGGTCGACTATTTCAACTCGCAGATCTTCGCCTACCAGACCTACAATGCCGGTTCGGCCCGCACCAAGGGCGTGGAGCTGGAGCTGGAATACGCCCCGCGCAGCGTTCCCGGCCTGACGTTCAGCGGTACGGCGAACTATAACCACGCGCGTTATGGCGACTTCCTGGCACCGTGCTGGGCGGGCCAGCATCCGGATCAGGGCTGCACGCTCGTCGGCCCGGCCGGCGCGCCGTTCCAGCAGCTGGCCGGCCAGCCGACCTCGATCGCGCCGACCTGGACGGCATCGGCCGGCGTCTCCTACGAGAAGACGATGGATAGCGGCATGCGCTTCGGCTTCAACGTCGATACGCGTTATAGCGGCAGCTATTTCGGATCGAGCTTCGCCAACCCGAATACGATCCAGCACAGCTACTGGATGCTCGATGCCGGCGTCCGCTTCGGCCGCGAGGACGATCGCTGGGAGGTCGCGCTGATCGGCAAGAACCTCACCAACCACTTCTACTTCCTGGGCGCCTCGGACGGTCCGTCGACCGGATCGGGCACCGGCACGCCGGGCGGCGTGATCGCGGACCAGCTCGGTCTCGGCAACACGCCGCGCACCGTCGCGCTGCAGTTCACGGTGAAATACTGACGATCGTGTAACCGGCCCGCCCGGTTCGCCGGGCGGGCATCCCCGGCAAGAGGAGCGCCGCCATGGCCGACCGGGATGTGCGCCATGAGCGGCTGATCGTCGCGTTGATGGCGATCTCCTACCTGATCGTGACCGCCGATCTCTCGGTGGCGAGTGTCGCTCTGCCGTCGATCGGGCGGGATCTGCAGGTGCCGGCGGCGGTACTGTCCTGGGTGGTGGTCGCCGCCTCGCTCGCCAATGCCGGGCTGCTGGTGATCGGCGGCAAGCTGGTCGATCGGCTCGGACACCGGCGCGTGCTGTCGATCGGTCTTTCGATCTACGCGCTGGCCTCCTTGGTCGCGGCCTTTTCCGCCAGCTTGGCACCCTTGCTGGCGGCGCGCGCGGCGCAGGGTGTCGCGACCGCATTGATCGCACCCGCCTCCTTCTCGCTGATCACCGCTTTCCTGCCCGAAGGGCCGGCCCGCCACCGCGCTCTCGGCGTATTCGGGGTGACGCAGGGCCTGTCGTTGATCCTCGGCCTGTTTCTCGGCGGCTGGGTTGTGACACGGTTCGGCTGGCACGCCGCCTTCCTGCTCAACCTGCCGGTTGCCCTCGCGTCTCTGGTACTGGCGTTGCGCGTACTGCCGACGCCCGGCCATCGCGTGCGCGAGCCGATCGACGGAGCCGGCGCGCTGGTCGCGGTGCTGGCGATGGTCGCCACGGTGAGCGGCATTTCGACGGCGGGCGAAGCGGGTCTGTTCGCCGCACGGACGGTTCTGCTGCTCGGCGGTGCGATCCTGCTGTTCGGGCTGCTGATACTGATCGAGCGGCGGATGCCGGCGCCGATGCTGCCACCCGCCTTGTTTCATCGGCCCGGCTTTGCCGTGTCGGCCGCTGCGTCCTTGTTCGTGCTGGGCGGCGTCGGCGGCCTGTTCGTGCTGAGCCAGCTTGCCATGCAGCACGTGCTGGGGATGAGCGCGGCGCAGTCCGGGCTCGGCATGCTGCCTTATGCGTTGGCGGTGATGGCGACGGGGCAGGGGGCGCCGCTGCTGCTCGGCCGTTTCTCGCCGCGCGCGATCGTGCTGGGCGCCTGCCTCGTCAATCTGGCGGGCTTCGCGTTGCTCGCGGCGACGTCAGTCCGCGAATATGGCCTGAGCATCGCGCCGGGCGTGATCCTTTGCCCGCTCGGCAGCGTCAGTGCCTTCATCGCGTTGATGCAGTCCGCACCGGGAGGTCTTGCGCCCGAAGAGCAGGGGGTCGGCACGGCCGCGCTGTTCGTCTGCCATCAGGTCGGCGTCGCGGCGGGCGCTTCGATCGCGATGTCGCTCGCCGGCGCGCACGAGCGCNNGGTCGGCCCGGCAGGGCTGCAGCTTGCCTTCGCGGCGCTGGCGGTGGGGATCGGCATCGCCTTCCTGATCGCGCTTATCGGCCTGCGTGGCCCATCCCGCGCACCCTGACGAAAGCAGTTCACCAGCCGTCGCGAAAACTATTGCACACTGTGTCAAAATTAGGTTGTATTGCGCAAAAGGAGAAGGCCATGCTCGACGAGGACACCCGATTCGATTGGGCCGAGAGCGCGGAACGCCAGCGCGAAGTCGCCCGCGACATGCAGCGCAAGATGAACGAGCTGGTGCGCACCAGAACGACCGACCGAGAGGCCGGCCCGATGCGCAACGATCCCGCCGCCTACACCGACCCCCAGTGGTTCGAGGCGGAGAAGCGCGAGATCTTCCGCAAGATGCCGATCCTGGTCGGCCTGACGCGCGACATCGAGAAGCCCGGCGACAAGATGCTGTTCGACGCGGTCGGCCCGTCGATCCTGATCCTGCGCAAGAAGGACGGCACGGTTGGCGCCTATCTCAATATGTGCCCGCACCGCGCTGCCAAGGTCGTCACGGACTGTTCGCGCAACAGCTCGCGCATGACCTGCCCGTTCCATGGCTGGACCTTCGATCTCGAGGGCAAGCTGATCGGCTTCCCCGGCAAGGAAGGGTTCGAGGGCATCGATCGCGAGGAGATCGGGCTGATCAAGGTGCCGGTCGCCGAGCGCCACGGAATGATCTTCGTGATCGCGACGCCGGGCGATCAGGAAATCGACATCGACGCGCATCTCGGCGATTTCGGGCCGGAGCTGGCGCAGCTCGGCCTCGAACATGCCAAGCCGGTGAAGAAGAGCCGGCTCGATGTCGACGCCAACTGGAAATACGCGCTCGACACTTATGGCGAGGGCTATCACTTCAGCACGCTGCACCCGACCTCGATCGGGCTTTCGGCGATGACCGACGTGATGCTCTACCAGGGCTTTCGGGCCGCACATCGCCTCGGCTTCCCGCACGTCAGCGCGGCGGAGGAATCGCAGAAACCGGAGAGCGAGTGGGCTGAGAAGCCCTATGGCGGCATCCACATGATGTTCCC
>BACX01000253.1 GCA_000333335.1 Sphingomonas-like bacterium B12
AGGCACGTCCATGACCATGAAACGCCTGTTGCTTTCCATCGCCGCCCCCATCGCCCTGCTGGGCGTGAGCGGCTGCGCCACCATTTCCAAGCGAACGTCCAGCGTTTCCAGCGGCTTCCCGCCCCGCAGGGCCAGACGTTCCGCATCGAGGCGGCTGATCCGCACAATCGCGGCGGGCTCGAATTCGCCACCTATGCGCGCGAAGTCGCCGCGCACCTGACCCCAGGTCGGCTATCATGAGACCGCCGACGGCAGCCCGGCCGACATGATCGTGCAGGTCGGCTACGGCGTCGATCACGGCCAGCAGAAGGTCACGACCACGCCGGGTGGCTTCAACTGCGGTCTCGGCGGCTGGGGCGGCCCCGGTTGGGGCGGCGGCTTCGGTGGTCGCTGGGGCGGCTGGGGCTGGGGTCGCGGCTGGGGCTATGGCTGGGGCGATCCGTGGGGCCCGTGGGGTTGCCCGGATGTCGAAAGCTACACCATCTATTCGAGCTATCTCGGCATGACGATCACCCGTGCGGACGGCGAGCGCCTGTTCGAAGGCCGCGCGCGTGCCCATTCGGTGACCGACGACATGACCCAGATCGTCCCCAACCTGATCGACGCGATGTTCACCGGCTTCCCCGGCAATTCGGGGCAGGACATCAAGATCACCATCCCGCCGCGCCAGAAGCCCAAGGGCTGATCGGCAGGCTGTCATGTGATGCCACGGGCGTCGGGAGCGATCCCGGCGCCCGTTGTTTCATGGGCATATCATGACGCTGCGCGAGCTCTCTCTTTCGATGATGGCGGCGGGGTGGTGTGTGCTGCTCCACATGCTGCTGCTGGCGTCGAGCGCGCCGATCGAACGGCGCCTGACGCTTCATGCCGGCATCGGTCCGATGCGCGTCGTCCTGCTGTCGGATATGCACGTCGCCACACCCGGCGATACCCCGGCGCGACTGCGCGAGACAGTGGCGCGGGTCAACGCGCTCCATCCGGATCTCGTGCTGCTGGCGGGCGATTTCCTGTCGACCGAGACGCCCGCCTTCGCCGCTCCACCGGGCGAGGTCGTCTCGATCATTACCGGCCTGCGCGCGCGGCTCGGGGTGGTGGCCGTGCTCGGCAATCACGATTACGGCCGGGGACATTCCGCGCTGGAAACCGGGCTGGAACGCGCCGGCATCACGCTGCTGCGCAACCAGGCGGTGCGGCGCGGGCCGCTGGCCATCCTCGGCATCGGCGACAGCTATACGGGGCACGCCGACGCCCGGCGCGCGCTGATCGCCGCGAGAACGCTCGGCGGCCTGCCCGTGGTGCTGAGCCACGAGCCCGACGTTGCGGCGAAGCTCGATCCGTCGCTCAAACTGGTGCTGGCAGGCCATACCCATTGCGGACAGGTATCGCCCTGGCCGATCGGGCCGATCGTGACGGCATCGGCCTATGGCAAACGCTACGCCTGCGGGCTGATCCGCGAGGGCGAGCGACTGACCCTGGTAGGCGCGGGCCTTGGCACCAGCAGCCTGCCGATCCGGCTCGGCGCCGTGCCCGATTTCTGGGTGATCGATTTCCGCCGCTGAGCGGAGGATCAGGCCTCGAGCGGCGA
>BACX01000252.1 GCA_000333335.1 Sphingomonas-like bacterium B12
CGATCCTTGTCGGAGCGTGCTGCGGCGCCGGGGTGGCGTCCGTCGCCGGAGCGGACGGAGCGGCGAAGGAGATACCGGCCATCATCATGCCTCACCTACGAAACGTGGGGTCTTCGTGCGCGCATTGGCGCTGGCCCGCTTCTCGGCGAGCGCATCCTCATCATGCTGGGCGCGATCGACCAGGCGCTCGGCGCTCTCCTGACGGATGCGCGCGGCGATGCGCTCGGCCGCCTTGCTGTCCACCACCGAGCGCGCGCTGGCGATCGCATCGGCGAGGCCGAAGCGGGCGAGATCGAGCCGGTGCGCGAGTTCGCCGCGTGCCGCCAGCGTCTCGGCGGAGGTGGACCCCACGCCGCTGGTAAGCTGCAGCCTGAGATCGAGCACGCGCGCGGCACTGTTCTCCAGCGATCCGAGCTGTGCCTCGGCGGCGGCGGCGGCGGCGGCGGCCTGCATATGCTCAACGCGGCGAACCCGTGCGATGCGCTCGCGCCGCTGGACGACCTTGCTCATGCCCCGAACCTCTCGATCAGTTCAGCCGAGGCGAGCGGCAGTTCGAAACGCTCCTTGGGCTTCTGCTTGAGGAAGCTCAGGATTTCCTGGCGGCGGGCGATCGCCTCGTCGATCGTGGCGTCGGAGCCGGCCTTGTAGGCGCCCATCAGGATGAGGTCGCGATTCTCCTCGTAGACCGACCAGAGCCGGCGGAAGGACGAGGCCGCCGCGCCATGCTCGTCGTCCACGATATCGGCCATCACGCGGCTGAGCGAACGGCCCACGTCGATCGCGGGGAACACGCCCTGCTCCGACAGCGAGCGCGACAGGATGATGTGGCCGTCGACGATGGCCCGCGCCGTATCGACGATCGGATCGTCGCCGTCGTCACCGTCGGCCAGCACGGTGTAAAGCGCGGTGATCGAGCCGCCCGAGTGGGCATCCGCCCCAGCGCGCTCGATCAGGCGGGGGATCATGCCGAGCGCGGAGGGCGGATAGCCCTTCATCGTCGGCGGCTCGCCGAGCGACAGGCCAAGCTCACGCTGGGCATGGGCGCAACGGGTCAGCGAATCGATCAGCAGCAGCACGCGCTTGCCCTGCGCGCGGAAATATTCGGCGATCGCGGTGGCGCGCATCGCGGCACGGATACGGAGCACCGGCGGGTGATCGGCGGGGACCGCGACCACCACCGATTTCTCGCGCACGCCCGGCACCAGCTTGGTGGCGAGGAAGTCGGCGACTTCGCGGCTGCGCTCGCCGATCAGGCCGACGACGATCACGTCGGCATCGGCGCCCTGGATCATCTGGCCCATCAGCACCGACTTGCCGACGCCCGAACCGGCGCAGATCGCGATGCGCTGGCCGACGCCGGCGGTGAGCAAGGCGTTGATCGCCCGCACGCCCATGTCGAAACATTCGGTGACGCGCGCACGGTCGAGCGGGTTGGCGGGTTTGCCGGCGAGCGGCCAGGTGGCGGAAGCGCCGACCGGACCCATGCCGTCGAGCGGGTGACCGGTGGCATCGACGACGCGGCCGAGCAGTTCATACCCCACCTCGGCGACGCCGCCCTTGGCATCCGGCTCGACGCGGCCGCCGTTGGAATGGGGAGCCTCGCCGTCCAGCGCCATCATCAGCGAACGTTCGCCCTTGAAGCCGACGATCTCGGCGCGGGTGGCGTGGCCGTCCGCATCGATCACGCGCACCGAGGCGCCGACCGGCAGCGACAGGCCGGTCGCCTCCAGCATCTGGCCGTCATAGGCGACCAGCTTGCCGATGCGGCGCGGGCCGGCATCGGGGATGTTCAGGCTGTTGAGGAGATCCGCGGCGCGGTCTTCGAGCAGGCTCATCGCGCGGCGGCGATCCGGTCGAGCGCGGCGCGCAGGCGCTCGAGGCGCAGGCCGGGGCCATCCTCGATCGCGCCACCGGCGGTTTCGAGACGCAGTTCGCCGGGCTGGAGCATCGCATCGGCCTCGGCATGGACGGGCAGCTCGGCGCCGTCGAGACGGGCGAGATCGTCCGGATTGAGCTTGAGCACGGCCGGCTTCGTCTCGTCGCCGATCAGGGCGGCGGCGGCTTGGGCGCGATCCATTAACGTCTCGCGGCAGACTTCGACCTCGCCGACGACCTGATGCAGCAGGCGCTCGACGGTGGCGGCGATCATCATGCCGAGACCCATGGTCGGCTCGGCCTTGAGCGATTCTAGATTGGAGGCGAGCACACGCAGCGCCACCTTCTCGTCATTGGCCTCGCGGCGGCCCGCCTCGATGCCGGCGGCGAAGCCCTGCGCCATCGCCTCGGCACGGATCGCCTCGATGTCGATCTGCGGCTCGGCCTCGAATTCCTGCTCCTCGGGCATCTCGAATTCGTCCTGCGGCGCCTCGAACGCCTGACGCAGCGCCTGGCCCCACGCCACGAACGGCGCCGGGCCGGACGCGTTCGGCTTGGTCCACACCGAGCAGCGCTCGGCATTGGCGAAGGCCGGGTTCGAATTCGCGAAAGCCGGATTAGACATAATCTTCGCCCTTGCCCCCCAGGCTGATCGTGCCGGCTTCCGCCAGCTTGCGCGCGATGGCGAGCACCGCCTTCTGCGCTTCCTGCACCTCGGCGAGGCGCATCGGCCCGCGCTCGGCCATCTCGTCCTGGATGGATTGGGCAGCGCGGCTCGACATGCAGCCGAACATCTTGTTGCGCAGGTTCGGGTCGCAACCCTTGAGCGCGACGATGAGGATGTCGTTCTCGACACCGCGCAGCAGCGCGCCGAGATCCTTCTCGGACAGGCTATTGAGGTTGTCGAACACGAACATCTCGTCCTCGATGACGCGGGCGAGATTCTTGTCGAGCTTGGCGAGCTGGCGGATGACGCGCTGCTCGGTGGTGGTGCGGGTCGAGTTGATGATCCGCGCCGCCTCGTTGGCACCGCCGCGCTTGGGTGCGGCACCCGACGAACCGGCCTTGTTGACCTGGCGAAGCAGCAGACGCTCGAGATCGTCGAGCGCCTCGGACGAAACCTCGCCCAGCGTCGCGACACGATAGAGCACGTCGGCCTGCACGTCCTCGTCGAGCAGCTGCAGCACGTCGGCGGCGACGCCCGGCTCCAGATGCGCCAGCACGATCGCGGCGATCTGCGGATGCTCGCTCTCGACCAGCGCGGCGATCGTCTTGGCGTCCATCCACTTCAGCGAATCGAGCGACGAGGAACGCGTCGGAGGGGTGATGCGGGCGAGCATGTTCTCGGCCCGCTCGGCGCCCAGCGCGCGCTCCATCATGGTGCGGATCTGGCCGTCGGCGGCGAAACCGATGGTGGTGCGCTCGCGGGCGCGGCCCACGAACGTGTCGAGCACGTCGTCGACCTCGTCCTCGGAGACGTCGGCGACCTCGAACATCGCGGTGCCGAGCTGCTGCACCTCGTCCGGATCGAGCCGGCTGAGAACCTGCGCGGCCTCGTCCTCGGCCAGCAGCATCAGCAGGATCGCGGCGGCGCTGGAGCCGGAGGGGCCGGACATCGCGGCGGGGTTGGCGGGGGCGAGCTCAGGCATTGGCGGCTTCGGCCTTCGGCATGTCGGCACGGATCAGGTCGCGAACGACCAGGGCGGCGCGGTCGGGATCCTGGCGGACGAAGCTGCGGATCAGCTCGGCGCGGGCGGCGTAGCCGGGGGCGGCCTCGATCATGTCGAGCGTGATCGGCTGGTTGCCGGCCACGGCGGCCTCGGCCTGCTGGTGGCTGATCTGGGCGGCGATCTCGCGACCGACGGCAGCGCGCTCCTTGGACTTGTTGGCGATCTTCTGGTCGGCGACGACGGCACGGCGCTTGAGCAGCGGGCGGCCGATGCCGAACACCAGGATCGCGGCGACGGCAAGCGCGGTCAGGTTGCGGCCGACCATCGGCAGCCAGCTCGCCTCGTACCACTTCGGCCCGGCCAGAGCGGCGTCGGGGGCGAACTGCTGCTGCGAGACCGAGACGATGTCGCCACGCCGCTGATCGAAGCCGACCGCACCCTTCACGAGATCCTGGATCTGCTGGACCTGCCTGGGATCGAGCGGCTTGCCACCGGCCGGCTGGCGGAGCGCCACGGCGATGGTCAGGCGGCGCACGGTGCCGACCGGGTTCTTGGTGACCGAGACCTGATGGCCGAGCTGGTAGCTGCGGTTGTAGCTCTCGTTGGTCTTGCTCTGCGCGGCGGCGGACGCCTGGCCGGGCTGGGTGCCGGGAGCCTGCGGACCACCGGGCGCGGCCTGACCGGCCGGCGGAACCGGCTTGCCGTTCGGGGTGGCGGCGGGCTTGGCCGGCGCCGGCGCGGTGTTCGAGATGGCGCCGGGGATGCCCTGCGCATTCTGGTCGCTGCCGCTGGACGGATCGTTGGTCCAGCTGCCCTGCTCGGTCGCCACCATCGCGCCGTCCTTGGGGAAGGTTTCGGTGGTGGACGCGGTGTCGGTGAAGTCGAGGTCGGCGTGGACCTCGGCGGTGTAGTTGCCGTCGCCCAGGATCGGGGTCAGCAGCGCCGAGAGCGACTGGCGAGTGCGATCCTCGACCTTCTGCTGGAGCGCGACCTGCTTGTCGGTGGCGTCCTGATTGTCGCTGTTCTGCGCGGACAGCAGGTGCCCGGCCTGATCGACCACCGACACATCGTCCGGCGAGAGGCCGGCGACCGAGGATGCGACGAGGTGGACGATCGCCTGCACCTGGCTGTCCGACAGGGTGCGGCCCTGGCGCAGCGTGAGCATCACCGAGGCTTGCGCCTTGGTGTCGTCGCGCAGGAACACGCTCGGCTGATCGCCGGCGATGTGGACCTTGGCGGCGGCGACGGCGTCGATCGCCTCGATCGTGCGAGCGAGGTCCATCTCCTGCGCCTGCTGCAGGCGCGCACCCTCTACGGCGCGGCTGGCGCCCATCGGGAGCGACGAGATAAGGCTGTCGCCATCGGGCGCCGCCTTGGGCAGGCCCTGCTGGGCGAGCAGCATCTTCGCCTTGTAGTAGCTGTCCTCCGGCACGGTCAGCGCGCCGGTGGTGTTGTCGATCGTGTACTTGATGCCCGCGGTGTCGAGTGACTGCACGACGGACGCCTTGTCCGCATCGTCGAGGCCGGTGAACAGGTTGCGCTGCGGGCCGGTGTGGAGCACCGCCCAGGCGAGCGCCGCCGCGATCAGGACGCCGAGCATGCCCAGCATCGGCATCGCCTTGGCGACCGCCGGCTGGCGCAGGAACCCGCTCGCCTTGCCGAACGCTTCGGACTTGGCGAGGCCGGCGAGCGGCCCCGGCAGGCTGGCGCCGGTGGAGGGGACGAGGGCGTTGGGAGTGGCAGCGATCTCGCTCATATTACACCGACATGCTCATGATGTCCTTGTAGGCGGACAGGAGTTTGTTGCGGACTTGCAGGGTGGCCTGAAAGCCGACGGAAGCCTTTTCGCGGGCCATCATCACCGACGCGATGTCGGTGGTTTCGCCCCGCTCGTAGGCGACGGAGAGATCCTCGGCCTTCGACTGGGCGGCGTTGACCTGGTTCAGCACGCCCTTCAGCGTCGCGCCGAAATCGGTGCCGCTGGTCGCCTGCGTGCCAGTGGTCGGCGCCGCCTTGGCGAGATCGGTGATCGACTGCGGGCCGGACGCGGCGGCCTTCTGCAGCGCCGAATTCTGCTGGAGGATCTGGTTCCTCAGCGCCATCAGGTTGGAAGCGTTGATCGTGGTCATCGTCCCCTACTCCCTCAAGCCGCCTTGAGCCCGCGCATCTCGGCGAGCCGGTAGCGCAGGGTCCGTTCGGAAATGCCGAGCTTGGCGGCGGCGAGCAGGCGCTTGCCGCCGGTCTCTTCCAGCGCGACGCGGATCGCTTCGATCTCGGAGGCGCGAGCGACGTCGGCGAGGTTACCGGCAACCGGGGCGATCGGGGCAACGACGCTGAGCTGCGGCACGGCGCGGGCCATCACCTCGATGGCGAGGTCGTCGGCCTCGATGCGGTCGCCCATGCGCAGCAGCAGGGCGCGCTGGATCACGTTGTCGAGCTCGCGGACGTTGCCCGGCCAGTCGTGCGCCATCAGCCGGTCGAGCGCGTTGGCGGTCGGCCAGGCGACGCTTTCGCCCTCGCGGGTGTGGCGCAGGATCAGGGCGGCGGTGATCGCACGGATGTCGAGGCGGCGAGCGGCGAGCGGCTTCAGCGCCATCGGCATGACGTTGAGGCGCCAGTAGAGATCGGCGCGGAAGCGGCCTTCCTGCACCTCGATCGCCAGCTCGCGGTTGGCGGCGGCGATGATGCGGACGTCGACCTTCACCGGCTGGGTGGCGCCGACGGGGAGAACCTCGCGCTCCTGCACGGCGCGGAGCAGCTTGGCCTGCAGCGCGATCGGCATCTCGGCGATCTCGTCGAGGAAGAGCGTGCCGCCGTCGGCGGCGCGGAACAGGCCCTCGGACGCGCCGGCAGCGCCGGTGAAGGCGCCCTTTGCGTGGCCGAACAGGATCGCCTCGAGCATCGTGTCGGGCAGCGCCGCGCAGTTGACCGCCACGAACGGCTTGTCGGCGCGCGGGCTGGACGCGTGGATGAAACGGGCGATGCCCTCCTTGCCGGTGCCAGTCTCGCCGAGCACCAGGACGGTGGCATCCGAGCCCGCGACCTTCTCGGCGAGCTTGAGGTAGATCGCGCTCTCCGGCTCGCCCACCGCCGGACGAGCGGCGGGGCGGACCAGCTCGGCGATCAGCGCCAGGCCGAACGCCATGTCCTCGAAGCCGAAGCGGATGCGCGCCGGCATGCCCTTCGACGAAAGGATAAGGGCCGGGGCGACATTTTCGCCGGTCTCGATCAGGATATCGCGGACGGTGGCGCGCGAAATCTCGTCCGCGGCCAGAATCCTTACCTCGTCACGGGCCGGAGCAGCCGCCACGTCGACTGGGCGCACGGCGATGCCGACACCGGCCAACCAGGCGGAAATCGCCGGGTTTTGCTGGGCTGCACGGGCACTGATCCCAATCACGTTCATCGAAAGCTCCCCGCCGGCCACCGCCGACACAGGGAATTTCGCCGATCGTGGCAAACAAATGGTTAACGCGCGCAGGCACGCTCGTACGTGAGGCACGCGCGCGCCCGGCGGAATCCCGCCCGCACGATGCGGGAGGGCGCGCGTAGGCGTGTTTGGTGAGCGCTCATGGTTAACGGCGCGGTGACAAAAAAGTTGGTCGGTCCGCGCTAAAAGTCCCCGCACCCATGTCGTTACCCGGAATGTAGCCGAGAGGTCATCGAGACCCCACCGGCTTCATGAGCGGGAAAAGGAATTTCGACATGACTGTTATCGCATCCAACTCTGCCGCCCTTCGCGCCCAGAACGGCTCGCGTATGGCGAACAACGAGCTCCAGACGGCGATGGCTCGCCTGTCCTCGGGCAACCGCATCAACTCGGCTGCCGACGACGCCGCCGGCCTCGCGATCTCGAACTCGATGACGTCGCAGATCAACGGCATGAACCAGGCGATCAGCAACGCCAACGACGGCATCTCGCTGGCCCAGACCGCCGACGGCGCGCTGAACGAAGTCACCAACATGCTGCAGCGCGTCCGCGAGCTGGCCGTCCAGTCGGCTTCGGGCACCTACAGCGACGATGACCGCACCAACATGCAGGCCGAGGCCACGCAGCTGTCGTCGCAGATCAACAGCATCCTGACGGACACCAAGTTCAACAACACCACGGTGTTCACGACCACGGGCACCGCGGCTGCCGCCATCAAGATCCAGACCGGATCGAACAACGGCGACACCGTGACGATCACCCCGTCCGACGTGTCCTCCCTCGTCACCAACGCGACGAAGGTCGGCACCGGCACCCCCGCGGTCACCGGCTACGACATCTCGTCGCAGACCAACGCGAGCTCGACCCTGGACACGCTCGACGCGGACCTCAAGACCGTCGCCACGGCCCGTGCGAACCTCGGTGCGTCCGAGAGCCAGCTGAACTCGGTGGTCAACAACCTGACCAACAACGTCACCAACCTGACGGACGCCAAGTCGCGCATCTCCGACGCCGACTTCTCGGCCGAGACCACGAACCTCGCGAAGGCGCAGATCCTGAACCAGGCCGCCACCGCGATGCTCGCCCAGGCGAACCAGTCGCAGCAGGGCGTGCTCAAGCTCCTCCAGTAACGGAAGTCTCTTCCCTTACTGAAGGCTATGGCCTCCGGCGCAACAGCTCCCCCGCGCCGGAGGCCATTTCGCGTCTTTTCGCGAGCGCTCCGACAGGACAGCTTCCATGAGCGACAACAAGCCCTCCCTCCCCGACTTTCCCGGCGACGAAGCCGACGAAGAGCTGGTGTTCGACGATTTCGAGATGGTGGAGGCCGCCGAGGCCGCCCCGGTCGATATGGTCGCGCCGGCCGAAGTCGTGTCCGCGCCGGCACCGGAAGTCGCCGAGCAGCCCCAGCCTCGCCGCACGCCGCGCCGGGGCCGCAAGGCCGCCGAGGAGCCGTCGCCTCCAGAACCCGTCGCCGTCGAGACGCCCGCCGCAATCGAATCTGCCGAAGCCCCGGAACCGGTGGCCACGGCGGAGGAGCCGGCCGGCGAGACATCCGCGCCTTTCCCGCCGCGGGAAACGGTGCCGGCCGGCTCCAACCCCCACAAGCTGCTGCTGGCGATCGTCTGCCTGGCGCTGTTCACCAGTCTGATCTCGCTGGGCGGCCTGATCGCGGTCAGCCGCACGCTGGCCCGCGCCGGCGTCGCCCGTGAGGAGGCGGTCGCCGAGCGCGACGCGCTGCGCCGCGTGCCCCAGCTCGTCCAGCATCTCGACGATGCCTCGGCCAAACTGGACGCCGCGGCGAGCAAGCTCGCCGCCGCATCGCCTAACGGGCCGCCGGCTTCGGTCGCCGACGTGCAGCACCAGCTGGACATGCTCCGCCTCGCGCTGGACCAGCGCCAGCCGGCGGGCGTGGACGCGCTTAACAACATGACACGCCAGGGTTTCTCGGAAGTCGCAACCCGGCTGGACCGCATCCAGTCGCGGCTGGGCGTCACGCCCGCGCGACCGGCGAATACCGATCAGGATGACGCGGGGAACTGAGTGCGATCGATCGCGGCCCGAACCTCGGGCCGCGCGCCGATCAGGAAGCCGATCTCGGCGACGACGAACAGCGGGCCGATGATCAGGCCGCGAATGTCGTCGAGGAAAGCGGGTTTGCGGCCTTCGTAATAATGGCCGAGGAACTGGATCGCCCAGCCCACCGCGAAGGCGCCGATGCCGACCGAGAGATAGGCACCGCTCCCCATTTCCGCGACGACCAGGCCCGCCCAGGCACCGAGCGCCAGCAGGGCGGTCATGACGAGGCCGAAGCGCAGGTCGAGCCGCAGATAGAAGATCGCCGACAGCGCGGAGAGCAAAATCGCCGGCGTCATCACCATGCCCCCACTCGCGACGATCGGGCGCGAGGCGAGCACCTCCACCGCGAACACGATCAGCGGAATTCCGACCATGTGGGTGAGCACATTGCGATGATCGCGGTGATAGGCCGCGTAATTGGCGAGGTGGCGGATGAGCGGCGTCATGATCGTCCTCCCACGAGGGAAGGGAATCATACGCCGCCTCTACGGCGCCGACAAATGTCGGCCCGGCCGTAGGGTCAGCGCAGGATTATTCGCGGAAGTCGGCGAGCTTGCCGCGCAGCTTGTCGAGCGCCGACTTCTTGATCTGGCAGACGCGCGCGGCGCCGATATCCAGCACCTGCCCGATTTCCTCGAGGTTCAGTTCCTCGACGAAATAGAGCTGGAGGACCATCGCCTCACGCTCGGGCAGCTGGGCGATATGTTCGGCCAGCGCTTCGCCGAGACGGCCACGATCGAGCTGCTCGTCGGCGCCCTCCTCCAGATCGGCGAACCACATCGACTGGTCCGAATAGACCTCGTCGAGCGATTCGTGGCGCACGCTCTCGGCGGCGTCGGCCATTTCGCGGAAGCTGGTGGCGTCGAGGCCCATCGCCTGCGCCATCTCGCCTTCGCTCGCGGCGCGGCCCAGTTTGCCTTCGAGCTCGGCGCGGACCTTGGCGATCTCCTTGCGCTTGGCCATGCCGGAGCGGGCCTGCGTCGCGTGGCGGCGCAGGTGATCGATCATCGCGCCGCGCACGCGCATCCCCGCATAGGTGGAGAAAGCGTGGCCGCGATCCTCGTAGCCGTTGGCGGCCTCGACCAGCGCGACCATGCCGATCTGCACCAGATCCTCGATGTCGATCGCGTTCGAGACGCGGCCATGGACGTGCCAGGCGATCTTGCGGACCAGCGGCATGTGCCCCTGGACGAGCGAAGCCTGCGTCTGGCGCTGCGGCTTGCGGGCGTAGGTCATCATGTTCATCGCGCCATCTCCGGCTCACGATGGGTCACCTGGGGCGGTTGCCCGCCGACCACGGCGACCACCTCGACGGGCTTACCGTCGGGAATTTCGAGGAAGGACAGCACCGGCGCATCGGAGAGATGCGGGCGGAGCAGGCGAGCGAGCGCGCGGCGCGCGATCGGCGAGGTGACGATGGCGAAACGACGCGCCTCGCCAACCATCGGGGCCACCGCCTCGACCACCGCCTGCACGATGCGACCGGCGAGCGCCGGCTCGATCGGATGGGCGGAGTTGGGGCCGGAGCGCACCGCCTGGGTGAGCAGGCTCTCCAGCCCCGCGTCGAGAGTGACGACGGGGAGCGGCATGCGCACCGGAACCAGCGTCTGCACGATCAGCGCACCGACGCGGCGGCGGACCTGCTCGACCAGCTGGACCGGATCGCTCTCCTCGCGGGCGGCGTCGGCCATCGCTTCGGCGATGCGGCGGAAATCCTTGAGCGGCACGCCCTCGGCGAGCAGGGAGCGGCAAAGGTTGGCGATCTGCGAGAGGCTGAGCGGCGCGGGCGTGATGCCGGCGACCAGCTGCGGGGCCTTCTCCTTGAGCTCGTCGAGCAGCTTCTGCGCCTCGTCCATGCCGAACAGGTCGGTGGCGTGCTGCATGATCAGGTGGTTGAGGTGGGTGGCGAGCACGGTCGACGGATCGACCACGGTGTAGCCGGCGATCACCGCCTCGCCGCGCTTGTCCGGGCTGATCCACACCGCGTCGAGCCCGAAGGTCGGATCCTTGGCGGGGCGGCCCTGCACGGTCGCGGCGAGATCGCCCGAGTCGAGCGCGAGCAGATCGTTGGGATGGCACTCGTCCTCGCCCACCACGACACCACCGACGGTGATGCGATAGGCGTTGGGCGCGAGGTTCATGTCGTCGCGCACGCGCACCAGCGGGATCACGAAGCCGAGTTCCTTGGAGAGCTGGCGGCGGATGCCGGTGATGCGGGCCATCAGCGGGGCGCCCTTGCGCTCGTCGACGAGGCTGACGAGGCCGTAGCCGACCTCGAGGCCGAGCGGCGCGTCGTTGGAGACCTCGTTCCAGCCGATCGAAGCCGGGTTGGCGGGGGCGGCGGCGGGCGCCTTGGCGGCGACTTCTGCTTCGGCCTTCTTGAGCTGATCGGCGTTGCGCAGCTTCCAGGCGGCGAAGCCCGCAAGCGCGGCGGCCGGCAGGAAGATGACGTGCGGCATGCCCGGCAGAACGCCGAGGATGGTGAGGATGCCGGCCACCGGCGTCCACGCCTTGGCCGAACCAAATTGCTGGGTGATCTGCCCGCCGAGATCGAGCGGCGAGTTCACGCGCGTCACGATCGAGGCGGCCGCGATCGAGAGCAGCAGCGCCGGGATCTGCGCGACCAGCGCGTCGCCGATGGCGAGCTGCACGTAATTCTTGGCCGCGTCGCCCACCGCCATCTTGTGGCTGACGACGCCGAGGATCAGGCCGCCGAGGATGTTGACCACCAGCACCAGCACGCCGGCGACGGCATCGCCCTTCACGAACTTGGACGAACCGTCCATCGAACCGTAGAAATCGGCTTCGGTCGCGACTTCCTGGCGGCGCTTCTTGGCCTCGTCCGGTGTCAGCAGGCCGGCATTGAGATCGGCGTCGATCGCCATCTGCTTGCCGGGCATGGCGTCCAGGGTGAAACGCGCCGAGACTTCGGAGACACGGCCCGCGCCCTTGGTGATCACCACCAGGTTGATGATCATGATGATCGCGAAGACGAAGATGCCGACGGCGTAATTGCCGCCGATCAGGAAGCTGCCGAACGCCTCGATCACATGGCCCGCCGCCGCATCGCCCTCATGCCCATGCACCAGCACGACGCGGGTGGAGGCGACGTTGAGCGCGAGGCGCAGCAGGGTCGCGAACAGCAGGACGGTGGGGAAAGCGGAGAAGTCCAGAGGCTTGGCGGCGTTCAGCGCCACCATCAGCACCGCGAGGCTGATGACGATGTTCGAGACAAAGCCGATATCCAGCATGATCGCCGGCATCGGCACGACCATCAGCGCGACGAGCATCAGAGCGGCGATCGGCAGGATCGCACCCTTGGTTGCATCCATCCACACGCGCTTGTTGAGGGCAGCGGTCGCCATCTGTCGTCAGACTCCGAGGGAAGCGAGCATGAGGTAAGCCAGCCGCGCGGTCTGCGGGCTGGGGGCCATGACGGTCGCCGCGTTGAGCTGGCTCGCGTCGGCGGTGGAAACGGTGGTGCCTTCGGTCGTGCCGTTGAGCGCCGCGAGCTGCATGCGCGCGATGTCGGCGGCGGTGTCGGTCGGGCGTGCCGAGGCGGATGCCATCTGCGTCGAGGTCGATCCGGCATCCGGCGTCGACTGTTCGAAGCGCGCGGCGAAGCGCTGATAGACTTGCTCCAGCGAGCGGGCGTTGCCGGACTTGTCCCAGAACACCCATTTGTTGGCCCGTGCCGCCGCCGGCATCACCGAGGCGGCGGAAGTGTCTGGGTTCGAATCGAGCGCCTTCAGGAAGCGCGCGGCGCCGGCCGGGCCGAGGAAGTGCGCCATGTAGAGGTCGGTCGGCGTCGTGGTGCGGCCGAGCTTCGCCTGCAGGTAATCCTGATTGTCGGAGGCATATTCGCCCGCCATCGCCGCCGAAGTCTCGGGCGACTGGCGCAGCGCCATGATCTCCTGCTTGGTCGCGGCGTCGGAGACATAATAGTGACCGTTGGAGCCGCGCGTGATCGCGTTCGCCGCCCAGTTCAGACCATGTTCGGCGCCATGCTGCTTCATAGTGGCGAGCCAGGTCTGTTCGGTGAACTGGTAGAGGCCCGAGGCGCTGGAGGTCGAGGCCTTGGCGTTCGGATTCAGCCCGCTCTCGATGCGCGCCTGATGATAGAGGTAGTGGAAGTCGACGCCGGTCGAGGCCGAGGCGGAAGCGATCGCGTTCTGCACGCGGCCGCCCGTGGCCGACACGCTATCCAGCGCGCCTCCCCGTTCGCCATTGCCCCGGATGATCGTCAGCGTCACGGGCTTGTCCTCAGTAGGCCATCCGGCCGGTGCGGCCGTAGGTCTGGGTCGCCTTGCCCTTGCCTGTCGCCGCGGCGAGGCGGGCTAGGCGGCGCGAGGTCATGTCTGCGAGGACGTTGACGCGGACGCGCGCGGCCTCGGTCAACGCCATCGCCTCGTGGGCGAGCGCCTTCGCATCGTTGCTGACGAAGCGCGGCTTCAGCGCGTTGATGCGGAGCAGCGCGTCCTCGACGGAGGCGGTGGCGCGGGCGATGCCCTCCACATCGTCACCGTCGAGTGCCGCGATCAGCGCCTTCTGTTCGGCGATCAGGGCTTCGAGGGGGGCGGTGCTCACGAGGAAGCTCCCAGATCAGAACGGATCATCGCGGTGGCGATCGCCTGCGGATCGGCCTTGTAGGTGCCGGCCTTGATCGCGGCCTTGAGCGCGGAAACGCGATCGGTCTCGATCGGCGCGCCTTCGGCCGCCATCTGCGCGACGGTGTTGGAGATCGAGGCACGCTCTTCGGTGGTGCCGGTGCGGGCGAGCTTGTGCGCGCCTTCGCCCCGCTGGGCCGAGCTGGTGCCGATCCCCGAGATCGTGCTGCCGGCGCCGGTGATGGAGTTGATCATCTCAGCAGCCCCTCAGAACGACGACACGCGAACGCGGCCGGAATCCTCGACCTGCCCGATGACGATCTGGCCCTTGCTCTCGGGCTTCACGCGGATGCGGCCGCCGAGGCGCCCGTCTTCCTGCGCGATCGCGGCGGTCGAAACGGAAAAACTGCCGTCGCCGGCGATCAGCTCGATCGGATCGCCACGCTTGATCAGCGGCGGCGTCATCGGCTGGGCGGGCTGGTAGGTGGCGGGCGAAGCGTTGCCGACGGCCATCTGGTTGGCGACCGCCATCTGGCTGGGCGACTTCATCAGCGGCACGCGGATGCGCCAGCCGAGCGATTCGCAGCGCAGCGCGACGGCGCCGAGCGCGGGCGGATCGATGGTCACGGGCTGGGGGCAGGGCTGCAGCTTCAGCCGGCGGTCGATATGCGTCACCGGCCCGCCAGGCGTGCCGATGTCCGCGTCCAGAGCGCCGACGACGCGGCCTTCCAGCTTGGCAAGATCTTCGAACCCCGCCGCGTCGGTGGACGCCATAGCCGGCGTCCCCGCCATCAGCAGGATCAGGGCGAACCCCGTGCGTGTCATGAGCGATGCTCCCGTCATGGGCGCTCATAAGCAACGGATGTGCCAAAGATTTGGTTAACGCCTATTCACTCTAAAATTAAAGTTCAGCCGCCTTTGGTCGTAATCGTGACCCGCACATGCTGCCCGGCCTGCTTGCTCGCCGGCCCGGTGCCGTCGATCGCGAGATCGACCTGCCTCGCGTCCAGCCCACCTTCCGAGACGGCGCGCGCGATCGCGGCGGCCCGCGCCGCCGCCAATTCCCACGCATCGAAGCGGCGTGCGGCGGCGTCGGTGCCGACGCTCTCGACATGGACGATGCCGCCCTGTCCCGCCGCATCGCGGCCGATCGCGCGGAAATGGGCACGGGCGTTGGGCACCAGGATCGCCTCGCCCGGCTCGAACAGGCTGGTCGCCGTTTCGTCGTAGGTTTTCGGGGCCGAGGAACCGAACGCCGCACGGATGCCGGCGTTGAGCGCAGCAGGGTCGCCGCGATGCGCCTGGAGCAGCAGCAGGAAGCCGAGCAGCACCAGGCACAGGTCCGCGAAGCTCATCGCCCAGCGCGAGCCTCCGGCGGAGCCTGTGGTAAACGCCGGTAGCCGCATCAGGCGGCGCGCAGCCGCGCCTCGATCCGCGCGACGCGGGTTTCGAGCGGGCCACCCTGTTCCTCGCGGGCGATCACGACGAGGCGTTCCAGCGCCTCGCGCTGCCACAGCAATTCGGCGCGCGACAGGCGCTCCAGCCGAGCCGCGATCGGGCCTGCGATGCAATTGGCGACGATCACGCCGTAGAGCGTGGTGAGCAAGGCGAGCGCCATGCCCGGCCCGATCTTGGCGGGATCGTCCATCGCGGAGAACATGCGGATCAGGCCCATGACGGTGCCGATCATGCCCATCGCCGGCGCGGCGTCTGCGGCGGAGCGCCAGACGGCATGGACGGCGGCGTGGCGCTCGCCACGCGCCGAAAGCTCGGCGTCGCCCCACGCCATGAATTGCTGAGGATCAGGCGCATCGGCGAGCCGTGCGGCGGCGCGCGACAGGAAGCGCTCGACCACGGGCGCGCGCTCGGCGGCGCCGATGCCCGATCGGGCGGTGCGTTCGGCGATACGGTTGACGGCGACACGGGCGGCCTGCGCCTCGGCATCGGCGCGGGTGCGCACCAGCGGCGCCAGCGAGGCCAGCGCGCGACCGAGATCGGAGCCGGTCGAGCGGACGGCGGCCACCACCGCCGATCCGCCGAAGACCAGCGCGATCGCCACCGGATCGAGAAAAATCGCGCCGTCCACGCCGGAAAATCCCCCGCTACAGGCCGGCCGGCAAAGCGACCGGCAAAAAATTGCCGCCCACCGGCAAGGGCTTGCCGCCCATCGCCGCTGTTCCCTGAAACCCTGACCTTTCGCCTCCCGGCCGCGACTTGGCACGCTCGTTGCTAGAACGGCTGCGCACTCACCGGAGCCGACCCCTTCGAGACCAAGGACGGCAGCGGCGGGCAAAACTTTAGAGGCCAGACGGACGAAATTTCATGGGAAGCGACGACGCTCTCTTCGGCATCCACGGAAAGGCGCTGCAGATCCGTTCGCAGCGCATGTCGATGCTGGCCTCCAACATCGCCAATGCGGCGACGCCGGGCTTCAAGGCCCGCGACATCGACTTCAACAAGGCGCTCGACGCCGCCACCAGCCAGCAGGCCGGCTCCGTCGACGACGCCGTGGAAAGCAATGTCGGCTATCGCGTGCCAGTCGAAAGCTCGCTGAACGGCAACACCGTCGAGCTGCCGGTCGAGCAGACCCAGTTCGCGGAGAATGCGGTCCAGTACAAGACCACGCTCCAGTTCCTGCAGGGCCGTGTCGACACGGTGATGCAAGCTCTCAAGGGAGACCAGTGATGAGCACCCCCATGTCGGTGTTCGACATCGCCGGACGCGCGATGTCGGCGCAGATCGTGCGGCTGAACACCGTCGCCTCCAACATGGCCAACGCCGGCACCGTCTCTGGTTCCGAAGCGACCGCCTATCGCGCTCTGAAGCCGGTTTTCCAGCAGGTTTCGGACGCTCCGGGCGTCTCGACCGTGAAGGTGACGCAGGTCGTCCAGTCCAACACCCAGCCGACCAAGCGCCACGACCCCGAAAACCCCCTCGCCGACAAGGACGGCAACGTCTGGGACGCCGGCGTCGATAGCGCCGCCGAGCTGGTCGATATGATCGAGACCCAGCGCCAGTACCAGAACAACGTCCAGGTCATGCAGACCGCCAAGCAGCTCACCCTCGACACTCTGAGGATCGAAAAATGACCACCACCACCGACACCTCGAACTCCTACCTCAGCAGCCTGTACGGCGCGTCATCCTCCTCCTCGTCGACCAACACGGCGGCGACGGGCAGCGACACGATCGACCAGGCCGGCTTCCTCAAGCTGCTCACCGCGCAGATGACGATGCAGGATCCGACCGCGCCGATGGATTCCAACACCATGGTGCAGCAGATGAGCCAGATGTCGGAGGTGCAGGGCATCACCGAGATGAACAGCTCGATGAAGTCGCTGCTGTCCGAGGTGCAGGGCAACCGCATCGGCGACGCCGCCAGCTGGATCGGCAAGGCCGCCCTGCTCTCCTCGTCCACCGCGCAGCCGCTCACCAACGGCGGCTATGCCGGCGAGATCACGCTGCCGTCCGATGCCACCAGCATGAACGTCAGCCTCGTCGATAGCTCGGGCAAGACGGTCTATTCGCAGGCGCTGACCAACCAGAAGGCCGGCACGATCGATTTTCCTGGGACGGCAAGATGGCCGACGGCACGCAGACTTCCGGCCCGCTCTCGGTGGTGGTCTTGGCGGCCAATTCCTCGGGCGCCGTCACCCAACCGTCTCGACCTGTCCCACCATCACCGGCGTCAACTCGCCGGCGGGCGGCAGCTCGGCGCAGCTCACCACCACGCTGGGCACGATCTCGCCCTCCGACGTCCTCAGCCTCTCCTGACCCCCTTTCCCTAGGAGCCTTACGCCATGACCAGCTTCTACACCTCGCTCTCCGGCCTCAACGCCGCCCAGACCGACCTCAACGTCACCGCGAACAACATCGCGAACGTCGGCACCAACGGCTTCAAGTCGTCGAGCGCGCAATTCTCCGACGTGATCTCCTCCTCGCTGTTCCAGGCCGGCGACTCGATCGTCGGCCAGGGCGCGCGCACCAAGAGCATCAGCCAGAGCTTCACCCAGGGCTCCGAGCAGACCACCGGCCAGAGCCTCGACCTGATGATCTCGGGCCAGGGCTTCTTCGTGACCCAGGCGGCGACCACCGGCGGCCAGCTGAACTACACCCGCACCGGCAGCTTCCAGCTCGATCCGAAGACCGACAATGTCGTCGATGCCAGCGGCAACGCGCTGCAGGTGCTGCCGGTCGACCAGCTCGGCAACGTCACCGCGACCGGCGCCGGCGCCATGAAGACGCTGCACGTGCCGACCACCAACGGCAACCCGAAGGCGACGACCGAGGTCGATCTCTCGATGACCTTCCCGAGCGACTCCGCGACTCATTCGGACGCGAGCTTCAACAAGGCCGATCCGAGCAGCTATAACGGCACCAGCTCGACCACCGTCTATGATTCGTCGGGCAACGCCATCCCGGCGACCGTCTATTATGTCCATACGCAGGCGCTGACGACGAACTCGGACGGTACCAAATCCGGCACGTCGCAGTGGGTCGCCCACACCTACATCGGCGACCAGGAGGTCTTCCCGTCGGGCAGCTCGACCGCGCCGACGCTCAGCTTCGACACCAACGGCACACTGACCTCGCCGACCGGCGCGGTCACCTATGGGGCCGTCACGCCGACCGGCGCGTCCGCCCCGATGGCGGTCAGCTTCAACTACGGCACGGCCACGCAGGAGGGCAGCTTCGCGCTGCAGACCGTGACCTCCAGCCAGAACGGCAACACGATCGGCCAGCTTTCCGACCTGACCGTCGGCGACAACGGCATCGTCACCGCCACCTATTCGGACGGTTCGAGCCAGAAGCTGGGTGCGGTCGCCCTCGCCAATTTCACCAACCCGGACGGGCTGAAGCAGATGGGCAGCACCAACTGGCAGGCCACCGGCAACAGCGGCGCGGCGCAGATCGGCGCGGCCGGCGGCGACAGCACGATCGCACAGGGCGAACTGGAGATGTCGAACGTCGATCTCTCCGCCCAGCTCGTCAACCTGATCTCTGCGCAGCGCAATTTCCAGGCGAACGCCAAGGCGATCGACACCGACAAGCAGATGGTCGACTCGATCATCCAGGTGATCGGCTGATAGCGGCGCGCTGAAGGAAGTCGGACGATGGACCAGCTGATCTACACCTCGCTGTCCGCCATGCGGGCGCTGATGCAGAAGCAGGCGATCACGGCGAACAACCTCGCCAACGTCAACACGACCGGCTTCCGCGGCGACATGACCAACGCGCAGGCGGTGTATCTCCCCTCCAGCGGGGGGATCTCCGCCCGCGCGCAGGCCGCCGACAGCAAGGATTCGGCCAACATGGATGCCGGCGCCAACGTCGCCACCGGCCGCGATCTCGATGTCGCGATGGACGGCGACGCGCTGCTCGGCGTCCAAGCCACCGACGGCACCGAGGCCTATACCCGCCGCGGCGACCTGCAGGTGGCGGAAAGCGGACTCCTCACCACCGGCGACGGTCTGCCGGTGATGGGCGACAGCGGCCCGATCACGCTGCCGCCCGCCGACAGCGTGCGCATCGACAAAACGGGCGTGGTATGGATCGTGCCGCAGGGCGGCGATCCCAACCAGCCGCAGCAGATGGGCCATCTGAAGCTCGTCTCCGCCAAGGGATCGCAGATCCAGAAGGGCGACGACGGCCTGTTCCACGTCGCCAACGGCGGCGCGCTGCCGTCCGATCCCAATGCCCGCATCACCTCCGGCACGCTGGAGGGATCGAACGTCTCGGTCACCAAGACGCTGACCGACATGATCGACGCCAGCCGCGCCTGGGAAACCCAGGTGAAGATGTTGGCCGGCGCCAAGGAGATGGACACCTCCACCGCGCAGCTGATGGACATGAACGGCCAGTAACCCTTCAAAGGCTCAAAACTGGCACGCTTGTTGCTTCGATAGCTCCGATACCGCTTCACACAGGGATCCGATCCGATGACCACCGCCGCCCTCCATGTCGCCCGCACCGGCCTCGACGCTCAGCAGGAGCGGATGCAGGTCATCGCGAACAACATCGCGAACGTGAACACCACGGGCTTCAAGCGCGACCGCGCCAACTTCGAGACGCTGGCCTATCAGTATATCACCGCGCCGGGCGCCACCTCGTCGGGCGACGACAAATACACGCAGGGCACCGCGCTCGGCGGCGGCGTGAAGCTGGCCGGCACCTCGCGCTCGGACGTGCAGGGATCGATCAACCAGACCGGCAACGCGCTCGATGTCGCCGTCCAAGGCGCGGGCTTCTTCCAGATCCAGCAGCCGGACGGCACCACCGCCTACACCCGCGACGGCAACTTCTCGGTCTCGGCCGAGGGCCAGATCGTGACGCAGGATGGCCGCCCGCTGGTTCCCAACATCCAGATCCCGAACGGCGCGACCAACATCACGATCGGCGCCGACGGCACTGTCTCGGCGACCACCGCCGGCTCCACCGCCTCCACCCAGCTCGGCAAGATCCAGCTGGCCAGTTTCGTCAACCCGACGGGCCTTCAGTCGATCGGCAACAACATGCTGATCCAGACCGATGCCTCGGGTGATCCGCAGCAGGGCGATGCCGATCGCTTCACTGAATCGGCTCGTCGCTTTTGAGGCGCCATGAGCCCCAGCAAGATGTGAGGCGTCGCCCTCCCCGCTCTCAGCCGAGCTCCAGCGCGCCTTGACCTCCTCGATGATGGTCGAGAAGGCGATCGCCGCGAATGGCTCGATCACCACCCGGTCCAGGGGCGCGTTGGCGATCTCCGCTGCCGACAGCACGCGACATCCCTGCCGACGCACATAGGCGGAGTAGTTGGAGGTCGACTGCGTCGGCGGGACAACCCAGCCGTGCGCTGCACGCCGGCTGAAGGTCCGATCCTCGAAATAGCGGATCCGGCGGTGCAGGATCGGCCGGCCGGCTCCCGGCTGGAAGATCAGGCCTAGGCGCGGCGGCATATCCTCGACTTCGCTCGGCATCAGCAGCGGACGGCTCGCCTCGGAGTGCGAGACGTTGCCGAGATTGCCGCCCGACGAGCTGAAGAAGGCTGTTCGGGTATCGCTGCGCGATCGCGTCTTGACCGTCTGGGTGCCAAGCCGCCTCGAAATATCCTCGGCGTCGGCATAAGTGCTTGGCGTGAAGAATATCTGGATGCCGCAATTGGCCTCAATTTCACGCGCCATATGCGCGCCATAGACGGCGATGATCTGCGCCGGGCTCTGGAACACGGCGGCGATACGGACGCCATAGCCGGCCAGATAGCTGAACCCCTCGCCCAGCACGTCCATTTTTCCCAGGCGCTTGAACTCGTCGACGATGAGCAGCACCGGAACGGCGTTCCGCTGCCCCGGCTCGAAGCCGGTTGCCCGGACTATATCGGCTTTGAATCGCGCCTGGCTGCGGGTCTCCGCATCGCGGCTGCGTGCCTCGCGAAGGATCTGCCGGGCCCGGCGGTTGCGCTCGAAGCGTGACAGCGCGCGAGGCGGCGTCTCACGGGTATGGAGATCGGCAATCTGCTGGAAGAAAAGATTGTAGAGCGGTGCGAGCAGGGTCAGGTCGCCGGGATCGGAACCGAGATAGATCGTCATTGGCACGGTCCGGAGCGCCTTCAGATCGAAGTCGCTACGCCGTGTCGCCATTACGATCCGGGGATTGGCAAACAATCCGAGCTTGGACTCGATCGTGGATTTGACCGAGCCAAATGTTTCCGGCGGGATATCGAGAAAGGCCCGCAACAGCTCGATCGCACCCATGGCGATGTTCACCGACGATTGCTCGATCTCCTTGAGCACCGGCGGCAGCCGGGTCTGAGGGTCGTTGGTCAGGATGCGGAAGATGTTGGCGGTCGTGAAATCATAGTCGGGATGCGCCGCGAGATAGGCCCCGACGCCGACAAAGCCGTTCCGAGCCGCATCCGTGAAGAATGGATTTCCCGAGATCGGATAGGGCAACCATTGGAGCGACATGCGCTGCAGCTCGGACACCACACCGATCGCGTCAGTCCGATCGATATAGGCCAGCGGGTTGAAGCAATGCGTCGCGCCCGCCTCGCTCAGCGGATCGAAGATGAAAACCTTCTGCCCGAGCACCCGGCGCCGCCATCCCGATGTCGCCCGATAGGCCTCGCGCTTCATGTCGAGCACGACGACGGAACCCACCCAGTCGAGCAAATTGGGGATGACGAAGCCGGCGCCCTTGCCGGTGCGGGTCGGTGCCGACAGGTAGATATTGAGTTCCATCGGCGCACGGAGGAGCCCGCCCGCCGCCCAACCGATGATCGGCCCCTGCCCGCTGCGAAGGCCCGCCTTGCGGATCTCGTCATTGGTCCGGAACCGGGCATTGCCGTACAGCCCCGCCTGCTGTCGGCTGAGCGCGATGCCCGCGATCATGGCGCCGAGTAGACCGACCGAGAACGAAACCCAGAATGGACGCGCCATCCAGCGCGATCCCAATGCCCGCCACACGACGACCGGCGCCGCCTCCCAGTGCATCCGCGGCAGGATCAGGTGATTCCAGGCGAGCGCGCCGAAGGTGCCGATCGTTGCTGCGACGACGAGCGCGAAGCAGAGCATCACCAACCACAGTCCGATCCGCAGCTCCCGATTGTAGCGGAACCAGACCGGCGACATCAGGCCGCCGCCCGCCTGTCGGGCCGGAACAGGACTTCGGTCATTCGATATTCCGCGGGCCTGCCGTCCGCCGGCGGCAATCGCTTCATCTGGACGACGATATCGACGAGCGCGGTCAGAAGACCGCGAATGTCATCGCGATGCAGGTCAGCGCCGCCAGGTGACTCCTTCACCAGCAGGGTCAGCTGCTCGAGCGCGCCCTCGGCTGAATTGCCATGGACGGTAGTAATCGAGCCGGGATGGCCGGAATTGACGTTGCGCAGGTAGAAAAAGGCGGTGCCGTCGCGCAGCTCCTGCAGGAGGATGCGATCGGGCCGCATGCGCAACGCCGATTCCAGCAACTCCTTGGCTCCGATCTTCTGGAGCGAGTTGCCGTCCTTCGAATAGGTCATGTGGACGGCATTACGGTGCGGAACGACCAGCTCGCGCGTGTCCTCGATCGTGAGCAGCCGCTCCTCGGCGGGGATAAGCTGGATCAGGCCCTTGGCGAAGCTGGTCTTGCCGCTGCCGGTCGCGCCCGAGATCAGGATGTTCTTGCGCGCCTCGACCGCCAGCTGGAAGAACTCCGGCCACCGGCCCTCGTCGCGGAGCGCGGCGAGAGCGTGATCCTCCGGGCTCATGCTGGAATCGGCGCCGCGCGTGAGCTTGAAGAGTCCCTGGGCATCGAAATCGTTCAGCGACCAGCTCTTGTCGGAGGCCTTGCGGATCGTGATCGACACCGTGTCGGCAGGCACCGCCGGCGGAACCATGCACTGGACGCGCGCGCCGCCGGGCAAGACCGAGGAGACGACCGGATGCTCGGTATCGACATCCTGCCTGGTCACGCCTGCCATGAGGTCGCAGAGCTTGCGCAGCCACTTATAGTCGAGCTGCGGCACATCGAACCATTCCCAGCCCGCCCGGGTCTCCAGCCCCACCTCGAAGGGCTTGTTGATCACGCACTCGGTCACGTCGTCACGCGCGAACAGGGCGGCGATCGGCGCGAAGAAGGCGTCGAACATGTTGGTGTCCGAAAGGCGGCCAGCCTTCGCCTCGCCGAGCGGAAGCTGGGGTGACGTGCTCATCTCAGCGCCTCACGCTGACATTATAGACGCTGGAGAAGTCGAAATCCTTCGCGACGAAGATCGCGACCTGGTCGCCCTGGTTCTTCTTCAGGATCGGCCGGATGTTGATCGTGTTCTGCAGCGCCACGCCCGCCGTATCGGCCGGGACCTGGGTGGTCTGCGTGCCCGCGCCGGCGAAATGGCTGCTAGCGATGTTGCCAAGATCCTCCAGCACGCTGAGCATCAGGGCGCCGCCGAAGCGTTGCCAGAACATCGTGTCGACGCCGCCCGGAACGCCCGCGCGACCGAGATCGTCGGTGGCGGGCGAGCCGAGGTCGATCGCGACGCCGCGCGGGGTGAGCGCGCGCGTCCACAGCACGAAGAGGCGGGCCTGCCCCTGCGCAATGCCCCCCGAATATTGGCCCAGCACCTTCGTGCCCTTGTCGAGCAGCACAACCCGGCCATCCTCCGAGAACACGTCCTGACCGATCACGCAGGAGACGAAGCCCGCCTGGGTCGAGTTGATCGCGGTCTGAAGCGTGCACGGCACCAGCGTGCCCGCCGAGAGGAGGAACGAGCGGTCGGGAACCACCGTCGCCCGCGCCGTCTCAATGACGTGGTGGCCGAGTTGCGACGACAGTCCATCCCGCGCTGTACCGGCGGTCGGGCCCGTGGCGGAAGCGGGCTGCACCGGCCCTCCTTCGCGAGACGAGAACGCCATCGCTGGTACCCCCTCCCCACCCGCAGCGTCTTGAGCTTGATCCTCCGGCCTTCGCGCGGCTTGCTCAAAGCTACTCGTCCCGCCTGAAAAGCCCATGATCGGCGATCGACGGGACGCGAGCGCTAGTGCGACCGCCGGATCGACCTTCTGGCCCGGCGCACTCGTCGATGTCGGTGTCCCCGGCGACGTGCCCGGCGTCATCCCAACCGGCAGCTGCTGGCCACCTGGACCAGTTGCGGTCCCGGGCGGCACCGTTCCCGGCGCGATCGCGGCGTTCGTCGAACCGCCGAGCAGCGCTTCACGCGCTTGCGCGGCCGAAATCGCGTCGCGCTGCGGCATGGTCGCCGCGGTGCCAGCGGTGGCAGTCGGCGTCTTCGCCGCCTGCCCACGCGCATGGAACAGATACCAGCCAAGGAACAGGCCGATCAGCACCACGACGATGGCGCCGATCAGCACGGTCATCGGAGCGATCCCCTGAAAATCGCGACCGGGGGGCGCCAGCGTCCCACCCTCGATCCGATCAACGGCGCTACCGGCCTCGTCCTCACGGCCGACACCACCCCTGTCCGGCGATCCCGTCATGGTTTGCTCCCGCGTACCTGTCGTTCGACAATCGGCGACGCCGTCCCAGTTCGGAGTCCCCGCTCGTTGCGAAGCGGACCGCGATTGGTGATGCAGAGCACGAGCGCGCCCTTGCGCAGCCGCAATTCGTGCCAGACGCCGTGCAGCACGACATAATCCTCGCGCACGTCGTAGGGGACGATCGTCTCGGTGCCGTCGCCGTTGACGGCGAAGATCGACGGGATGTCGGCGTGCCCCGGATAGCGCAGCACCGTGAACTCGCCATTATCCGAGACCTCGCTCGGTTGGAGGTCGCTCGCGCCCTGCAGCCAATAATCGAGGTTCCGCTTTCCCTCGACGACGGCATGATCGAGCGCGGTGTTGACGACCGTGTTCTCGATGGCCGCCACCTCCTTTCGCTGCGCGAGCATGGCGACTTCGGCGGCCGCGCGCGCTTCCTCCGCCGGATAGCGGAAGCGCACTTCGTAGAGCTTGGGGCCGCTGTTGATCCCCAACTCGAAATGATAGCTGCGCGTCGTGCCCATATAGTTGGTCAGCACGATCAGGTTGGTCGACCGCCCCTTCTCCCGCGGTTTCAGGAACAGCATGTTGCCGACCGGCACGATCTCCCATGAGACGGTGTCGCCGAGCGCCGCCTGGGTCACGACCTCGTTGGGACTGAACTGGATCTGCAGCGCATGGCGAAACGAGCCGCTGATCCGATACACCTGGTTGGTGTCGTAATTGACGAAGGTGACGCGCGGATCGAGCGGCCCGGGCTTCGGGCTCGTCGCCGCGAGGACCGGAGTCCCCACGATCGAACCGAGCGCTACGCCCAAGGCAAGGAGTTGCCTCATCCTCAAACCTCCGGCGATGTCTGGTAGTTCG
This sequence comes from Sphingomonas-like bacterium B12, assembly GCA_000333335.1. Classification (GTDB taxonomy): domain Bacteria; phylum Pseudomonadota; class Alphaproteobacteria; order Sphingomonadales; family Sphingomonadaceae; genus Solisphingomonas. Next base: position 25,477 of record BACX01000252.1, read on the forward strand.
TGACGCTAAACCCGATCGGATCGACGTTCAGGTCGCGTTCGAGCTGCGGACGATTGGTGATCGTGAAGGTCAGCGTCGCGACATAGTTGCTCACCAGCGGATCGCCTATGTGCGAATAGACGGTCCGCGCATAATGCACCTCGGCGACATTCTCGTTGATGAAGCTGATCGACCGGATCTGTACCGAGGCCATCGGCGTGTCCTTGAAGACGAGCTGCGGTGACACCGGGTTCGATCGGCTGAAAAATTGTGTGAAACGCTGTTTCTCTTCGTCCCCCGACATCAGCAATACGGCGTGGATCAGCTCATTCTCTGCGAGCGGGGTCCAACCTTCGCGATCCTTCACATATTGGGACAGAAAATAGCGTTTGACTGAGGCGTCGTAGCTCATCGGGTTTGGTCCTGTGAGGCCCGGTACGAGCGCCGTCTGCCCGGTCGCCTTGTCGACCTCGACGACGAACGGCACCACACGCTTCAACGGGGCGAGCGCGGCCACCGCTCCGACGCTCACGATCGCGAGCAGGCTGGCGACGCCGGCGACGCTCCAGGCGAGGCGGATGCTGCGCTTGGCGCGCTGCAGATCGCTGCGCTGCCAGTCGAGGGCGTTGCGCTCGAGCACCTTCTTTTCGGCATTGCTGTAGAGGCGCATGGCTCAGCAGCTCGGGTAGGCGGAAGCGATCCCGCTGGTCTTGCCCGGGTCCGCATGTTCGGTCGCCGGAGCCGGAGGCGGAGATGGCCGATCGGGACCGGCCGTCGAACTGCTTGCCGACGGCGATACGGTTGGTGCTGGCGCCGGGCCGGCCGACCCCGTTGGCGAAGCCTGCACCGGGATTGGCAACGTCGGCAGCACCGTCCCGTAGGGGTTGGCGTAGCGATACGGCCCGGTGCAACGGGCGAGCTTGGGCGTCCCCGCGCATCCTGCCAAAAGTAGAAATGCTCCGAGCATCATGGCCGAAGACCTGTTCATCCATTCCCCCTGCTGATCGAGCCGCCTCGAGCGGCCGGGTGAGGCGATGCCACCCTCGGCATCCCGCTCCGCGCCATGCGACCGATGACCTGATTGGCCGCGACGGCGAGGAAGTTGTGTCCCCCTGACGGTGCGCCACCGACGATGCCGGCAGATATGGCCGGCGCCTGGAAGAAGAAGAGCGTGCCGAGGATGTAAACGATCACGACCGCCGCACAGGCCAGAATCACTTCCGTCGTCGACGCGAATGCCACCGAAGAACCGCTGGTCCCTGCGGCGATGACCTGACCGACCGGCCCGCTCGTGGTCGACATGCCGGTGATATCGTTCATGATCGACGTATTCAGGCCGATCACCATCGTCGTCACGATCGCGACCACAACCATCAGCAACACGTAGTTGAGGAGCTGGCTAAGCCAGCCTTGGAAGATCCACCGAGTCTGCGCGAACAGGGTGCAAGCGATCGCAATAGGTGTAAGCGCGAGTACGACATCGAGGGCGAACAGCGCGAAGATGTAGATGACGAAGCCGATCGTGGCCGACATGCCGGCGATGAGCAGCGTGATCGCGAGGAAGATGGACTCGACGACCTGCTCAACGAACATGTTCATCGCCTGGCTCGGGCTCATCATCGCCGCGGTCGTGTTGGCAGCACTCGAACCGAGCACCGAGCCGACAATCCCCGCCGCCGTGCTCGAGCCGGTCATGTCGGCCTGATCCTTCGCCCACTTGTTCTGGACGATCGCGACCAGCTTCTCGGCGTTCCAGAAATACTTATCCATGGCCTGGCCGGGATTGGTGATCGGCGCCCCGCCGCCGGCGGAGATCAGCGCTGCCGGCAAACCGTTTGCCGTCGAGATCACGGTTCCCGTGACGCCCGTCGCGCCAAGCAGCGCCACGACCAGTCCGAACTTGAAGGCCGACATGGCCAGTTCGACGAGGGGGCTGGCGATGATGCCGCGGATCACCATGAAGCCGAGCAGCACGAAATAGAGTGTGCCCGCAGCAGTTAGGACAGCCAGCGCGATCGGCAATAGGCCGTTGCTGTAGCTGGTCGTGATCGATCCCAGCGCCGTCGCGAGATAGGCATAGGCCGATGTGAGGACGGTATATTGCATGGATGGTCATCCCGCAGACGCGTCTATTTGCCTTCGAACTGCCTCACGGCCTCGGATATCGCGGCTTTCGACGCCGCTTGCTCCTGCGCCTCATGCTGGATGAGGCGGACGTTCTGATCGGCGGTCACCGCCTTGCGGCATTCGTCGGTGTCGGACTCTGTCGCGAAAGGAATCTTGCCCGTGATATGGCCGGCGCACTTGTCCAGTACCGTCTGTCGCATGCCATTGTCGGCCTGATAGGCTTCGACCGTCTCGTGCGGAAACTCGTCGCGCGGACCGCAGCCCACGAGCAGCGCCGCCGTACCCAGCGCAAGGAAACAACGCAGCTTCATTGCTAGTCCTATCATTGCTGGAATTGACCGGCGGCCACGGCGAGCGCGGCATTGGCGGACCGTGACCGGCTCGCCCAATATTGCTTGAGCAGCAGGTCGCTCTGGGCCTGCTGGCTCAACTGGATCGCCTGGAGCTTGATCAGGTCGTTCGTCGCCTGGGCATTCTCGACGGTCGCCCGCACGTTGAGGTCCAGCGCATCTTTCGGATCCTTGGCCGAGCTGATCTGGTTCTGAAGATCGGTCAGGCCGGTGGTCCGCTGGGTGCCGATCGCAAGCGTATTACTGCCGAGCGCCATCATGTTGGCCGCCCCGCCGTTCACGGCGCTCAGGTAAGAGGCATAGGCGTCGTTGACCGAACCGCTGTAGGCCGTGCCATCGGCGGCTGTCGCGGGCAGCGCATATTGCTGCTGGAACTGCTTGGCGAGCGTACCGATCGCGCCGGTCGCCGACGAATTTCCGGAAAGGAGCGTCGCCATGCTGCCTACCTCGGGCGGCAGGATATTCCGCACCGCGCTGTTGTTGAGCAGGCTGGCGACGCTCGCCACGTTCGTGATCTTCGAGAAGCTGTTGTAGGTGCTCTGCAGCTGCGAATAGGTCTGCTGGAGCTGGGTGAGCTGTTTGCCCGCGTTGGTGAGTTGGGCAACGAGCTGCAGGTAGCTCTGGCCGTCATAGACCGGAATGCCCTGCGCGGACGCCGGTGTCGCGAGCCAGAGCGTTGCCGCGGCGATCGCCGCCCGAAACCGAAGCCGCATCATGCCTCTCCTTGCCCTTGTGGCTGACGCATCATCTGAAAGTAGGGGAGCCAATTCTCGGGCCGAGGGCCCTTCTGGGAGAGGGCGTGCTCCATGACCTGCAGCGTCTCGGCGCGCCCCGAGAGCACTGCGATCGCATCGTCCATGCCCGAGAGATCGAGCCTCGCGACGACCGAGTTGGTGCCCTGCTTGATCAGGAACGCGCGGCTCTCTGGCGACAGCTCCTCCTTGATCAGCCGGTACTCGGCCGCCGTCAGTCCCAGCCCCTCGCGATAATCCCGCTCGCGCCCGTAAGGATTGGGTAGGATGATCTTGGTTGCGGTCTGCTCGATGATCGAATGGCTGATCGTCGATCGCAGCGCGTCGGCCGGGCTCTGCGTCCCGAACACGAGGATCCCGTTGCGCTTGCGGTAGGTCTTCAATCCATCCTGGGCGAACGCGCGGAATGCATCGTCCTCGAGCGCCTTCCAGAATTCGTCGATGTCGACGACGACGCGGCGACCGTCGAGCAGCGCGTCGATCCAATGGAAGAGATACAGCATGATCGGCGTGCGGACCTCGGGGTGATCAAGGAAGTCCGTCATGTCGAAGCCGATGAACGGCGCGCCGAGGCTCAGTTCGTCGGCATCATTGTCGAATGCCCAGCCGAGCGCGCCGCCCCGCGCCCAACGGTCGAGCCTGGGGCCGATGCCCTCGGCATCCATATAGCCGAGTACCTGCCGGAGCGCCTTCAGCGAGCGCTCGCCCGGGTCGAGGCGCAATACGGCCTCGATCCCCTCGTCGATGCGCAGTTCCTCGGCCACCGTGAAGGGACGGTTGTCGCGCCGGACCAGCACGCGAACGAACTGCTGGAGGAAGGCGATGTCCGCCGGCGTGTTGGACAGCCCCTTGAGCGGCGCGAAGCCGGTGCTGACGCCGATCTTGAGCGGCAGATAGGTGCCGCCGCAGGCGCGCACGAAGATCTCGGCGCCGCGATCCTTGTCGATGAAGATCTGCGTCGCACCACTCTTTTCGAGCTGCGACATCAGGAAATTCTGAAGCACGGTCTTACCGGCGCCCGTCGGCCCGATCACGAGTGTGTGGCCGAGATCCTTGTTGTGGAAGTTGAACCAGAAACTCGAGCCCGAGGTCGTCTGGAGCAGCGCCACCGCGTCGCCCCAATGATTGCCGGTCGCCTGCCCCGCCGGGTAGGTGTAGAAAGGCGACATCGCGGCGAAATTGCGCGAACTGATCGCCGCCGGCCGCGCACGCATCTGCCAGTTGCCCGGAAGCTGCGCCCAGAAGGAAGCTTCGAGCGCGAGGCTCTCCCGCGCCGCCACCATGCCGGTATCGGCGAGCGCCGACCGCGCCCGCGACACCCGATCGATCAGGCGCTTGGGCTCATGGTCGGTGATCATCAGCGAGAGGTGATGGTCGCCCATGACGAAGCGGTTGGAATTCAGCTCGTCCATCGAGGCGACGAGCTCTTCCGACTGGCTGAGCGTCACATCGTCGCTGCTGACCAGCTGGCGCCGGCGCCGGTGCAGCTTGTCCATCGCCGA
>BACX01000251.1 GCA_000333335.1 Sphingomonas-like bacterium B12
TTGGAAGCCTGGACCAGTGGCGATGGAAACTATCGCATGCAGGATATGTCGGTCTATCTCGTGATCGTGAATGCAACGACCGGCGCTCCCATTTCTTGAGCCCCTACCCGAGCAGCGTTGCGTAATGCATCCGACGGAGCTGAACCGGACGGGCAGCGATCACGAGGACGCCGCCCGAAAGCAGTCCGACGGCAAAGCCGCAATTGACGTCCTTCCAACCTTGGCGACGATCTGGATCGCGCTCAAAAGCGCACCAACAGGATACAGGAACGACTCTCAGGCCTGGCAACGGCGAAAATTAGGCGCCCTGCGGATATTCCGTTTTCTGATCGAGATTGCGCGAGCTTAATTACGCGCCGGGGGGGGGCGGCACCCGATCAGGGTTCTCGCTCGGTTCCATCATCAAGTCGTCCGGAGCGGCTTGCTTTCGCGCTGTCTCGGCACGTTCGTGCCGCGTGGCCAAAGCCGCCCAGGCATCAGACCCCCGCTGGCACCGCGCGCGGACGTTGCTGAGCGTGGCAGCATCGGCGGCGACCTGCTGCAACACGGCCTGACCTCGATTAAGTGAGCGACTCTGGACAAGCAATTCCGTGTCGGCCAGCTTGTCCTTCGTCTACAGTTTCGAGCGGTGAAAATGGTAGAATTTAACGGGTCCAAACTGAGAAACCTAATGCTCTCGAATGACAAAACAAAATTTTTGGGGGCACCTTTGGGGGCACCGCATAAATCGTTGCACCATGCCACGATGGTTTTCGGCTAGTACCCAAGACAAGTTCGATCCTCTCACCGCCCACCATTTCCGTCGAGAACGCACCCGCCGCACGGTCCATGCCGAATCGACGCACGCCGCCGACCGCGATCAATCGCGTCCACACGGGCAAGGAACCTGCAACAGTGTACATGAGCGTTCGATTGCAAGGTCGATCGCCATTACGCCGATAAAGCCCATTACCCAGATAAAACAAAGACATTCCATAATAGCTTCCGTCCTTCTGAGGATCGTATAACTCAGTCTTGCACAGCTTCTTTTTTCGATTCAAAATCCCATAAGAAGGTATCCTCGGTAAAGAGGGGGCAATCATGATTCGACAGATCACATCTTTAATGTGCTTTTGCGGGTTTCTGAGCGGATGCGCCACCATCAACACAAGAGCGATAAGTTACGATAAACCAGGAGATCGCCTCTTCGTTTGGAAGAGCAACTACTCTGCCAGCACAATGACAAAGGATGGAGGATCCTGCACGCAGGGTGCGCTGACCGCAACGGCGACAAGCCTTAAAGGAGCAGCGAAGATCCAGGGATCTTCCTCATCTGCACCGAGCGGAGAGCTGAGTTTCGGTCAACAGCAGGCGCTTGCAATGATCAACGCCTCGAACAATCAAACAGCTTACGCGAACATAGCCTTCTTCTATTTGTGCCAGATTACCGGCAACCTCAAAGACAAGCTGTCTGCCGATCAGGTCGTTCAGATGTGGGGCCAAACCAATCTCGCGGTGGCAACCGTGGGCGTCGCTGGCACCATTCCTTCAACCGTCAATTCAGCATCGCTCGACTCGGGCACATCGGGCGCTCAGACCGATGCCGGAACCACGAAGTCGAACTCCTCAAATTCCCCAGAAGTGGCACCCCCGATTACCGGCGCAAAATCCGACGGCACGATTGGCATAACCAGCAAGGGCGTAGCCGACGCGCTGAAGAGTCTCGGCACCTCCGTACAAATCCCACCCTCCCAGGCGAACCTGCCGTCGAACCCGCCTCCCAACCCATGATCACGGGAGGTATCGCTCGACATCCGCGAGCTCATCCCACCGGCACCACCACCGCCTTCGCCGAGGCCAGATAGGCGTCCATCCCCGCGATCGCCTGTTCGCTCAGCCCAATGAACACGCGTCGCCCGTCGCTGGGATCGGGCTTGCGCACGAGGATCGCCTGCTCGGTCATCTGGGTGATCCAGCGCAACGCCGTCGTCGCCGGCACGGCGGCTGCGATACACAGGCTGGAGACCGCGACCATCCGCCCCTCCAGCCGCGCGGCGGTGAGATCGAGCAGGATGTCCCATGCCGGGTCCGCGAACAGCTCTGGCATGAAATGCTGGCCACGCAGGCGACGCAGGCGGATGAAGGCGCGGACCAGCGGGCCGTCGCTGGACGAGAGCAAGCGCGGCTCGGCGGCGATCCGTTCGGCCTCGTCGGCAGACATGCTGGCGAGCATCCGCGCGATCCGCCCGACCTCCTCGCTCAGTTCGGCGAGCCGCCGCTTGCTCGCGGCCCCGCCCTCCTCGACCCAGGGCGAGGGCGGCTCGGTCAGTTCGGCGATGGCGGCGTCCAGCTCGTCCGGCCGGGGGTCGATCAGGATGCGCGTGCCGGTACCGGCCACCCGCGCGGCCACCACGTCGATCAGTGCGGGTGGCACGATCAGCACGGCGAACAACCGCCCCGCCGCCTCGCCCATCGCATCGAGCCGGGCGAGCAGCAGATCCAGCGCCGCGCCATCGTCCCGCGCGATATCCAGAATCACGCCAGCCGTCGCCACCTGCCGATCGATTCGGGCGAGCGCCTCAGCCAGCGGCGCATTGGCGACGATCCGCCCTCCGCCTTGCGTCACCCTCTCCGCCAGCGCCAGCCGGCGCCCGGCATCGTCACCGAACAGCAGCACGGCAGGCGACAGCAGGCGGTAATAGGGAATATCGGCGGGAAGCGCGTTCATCGAGACCTCCGTTCCATTTCTGTTCCAGTATTGCACCGGAACGGATGGAGGTCATCTCCAAAATGAATCCGAAACGGAGGTGATCATTCTCCGGTTCGGAGAAAGCCGGATATCAGCCGATCTGCGCCCAGGCTTCGGAAATCTCGGCGATCATCGTGCGCGCCTCGCGGATCGGCCCGGCATCCCCCGCATCGGATCCGGCCACGATCAGGCGCCGCGCCTCGCGGTAGATGGCGGACAGGCCGGCCGCGATCTCGCCGCCCTGACGACGGTCGAGACTGCCTTCGAGCCCGAGCAGGATGGTGTTGCAGCGCGCGCGCCGCACGATCACCTGCGAGCGGTTAAGCGTGCCGTTCGCCCCCAGGCCGACGATCAGCGTATCGAGGCTCTTGAGCAATTCGTCGAACAGCACCGCGACCAGCTGGTGCGGCGTCGATGCCTCCACGCGCGCGCCGATATCGACATTGGCGTAGCTTTTCTTGGCGCTGGCATATCCGGCACTCGCGTACATGTGCGTGCAGTCCTGTCCCTAGAAACGTTGAGAAAATGGGCGATCAGCTGTTGCTGTTGGAGTTCGTCCAGAGATTGACCTGCTGGGTCAGGTAGGCGGAGGTGGATTTGAAGCCGCTCACCAGCGTGTTCATCTGGGTGAACTTGGTCACGAGCTGATCGTGATAGACCTGCACCTGTGCATCGGCCTTGGTCAGCTGGTCGGCCAGCGTCGTCTTCTGGGTGGTCAGGCTGTCCGTGAGCGTCGCCAGCAGGCCGACCGGCTTGCCGCTCACGGTGAGGTTCAGGTTGTTGACGAGTGCGCTCAGCGCACCGCCGAGCCCCTGGTTGATCGTGATCGTCGCGCTGCCCGGCGCGCCCGAAAGGATCTGCAGCGTCAGGCCGGCGGCGCCCTGCGCGCTGGTTCCCGTCAGGTTCCAGCTGGACGCCGTCATCGCGCTGCCGTTGATCGTTCCGGTCGCATTGCCGCCGCCGGTTGCCGGCGTGATGCCCGACACCTGGAAGACGCCCGAAGACGCCGTTCCGGCGGTGTTGGTGATCAGCACCTTGCTGCTGCTGCTCGACTGCGAGGTGACGAACATCGCCTCGACGTCGTCCGGATAATTGGTCAGCATGCTGTTGAGCGTGGTGCTGTTCACCGACAGCGTGCCGTCCTGCGCCGTCGATACGCCGAGCTCGGCCAAGGTACGGATCGTGCCGCTGGCGTTGAGCGGCTTCGTCGTCAGCTGCGAAAGCTGGGTCTTGATCTGGCGGATCGCCGAATTGCCCTGCAGCGGGCCGGCGCTGGCACTACCCGATGCAGCGGCGGTATCGGTGTTGATCTCCGTCAGCAGCTGATTGTAGGCGCTGACGAAATCGTTGACCGCCTGGGTGATCGCGTCGTTGGGCCGGGTGGACGTCAGGTTGACGGTGCCGACCTTGCTGAGCGTCATCGACACGCCGGGAATGACGTCGCTGAACGTGTTCGAGCTGCGCGTGACGGTCACGCCGTCGACCGTGACGCTGGCGTCCTGCGCCGCCTGCGTCTGGGTGAGGCCACTTGCCGAGGTGCCGTCGTAGGAGAGCGCCGACAGGGACGTGCCCTCGCTGCCCGTATCCGACGAGGCGATCGTGAAGCTTTTGGCGGCACCCGTCGCGCCTTTCAGCACCAAAGTCGCGGTGCCGTCCGACCCGGTGACGACGCTCGCCGTGACGCCGGCCTTCTGGGCGTTGATCGACTGGGCGATCCCCGCCAGCGTATTGTTGCTGCTGTCCACGTTGATCGTCACCGGCGAGCCGCTGCCCGCGGTGATCGTCAGCGTGCCGCTGTCGAACGCCTGCGTTGCGCTGTAGCCGCTCGACTTCAGCGACTGCGCGGCGGCGAGCGCATTCACCGTGATCGACTGGTTGAGCGCGCCGACCGGCGTTCCCGCGACTGCCGCCACCGTCATCACGCTGGTGTCCGAGGAGACCGGCTGCGTCTGCAGCGTGCCGCCCTGGATCAGCGTGTTGAGCGAGGTGGAAAAGGTATTGAGATCGCTGGTCAGCGTCGCGACGGCGCTGATCTGCGCCGTGTTGGTCGCCTGCTTGGTGGTGATCGGCGTTTCCAGTGAGGATTTCTGGGCGGCGGTCAGCTGGGTGACCAGCGAGCCGGTATCGATGCTGGCGCCGTTCGCGTTCAGGCTCGACAGGATGCTCGAACCGATCGAGGCGCTGCTCGACGACGACGACGTGCTCGTCGTCGCGGTGGTGGCAGCCGTGCTGGCGCTGCTGGTGGCGGAGCTCGTCGTGGTCATGGTCGTGTCCTCAGCTTCAAGGACGACCGTACCGGCCAAATCTTTATAGGCCGTTCACACCCGTTTACCAATTTTCCTCAACCGAGGATCTGTTGGATCGCGGCGGCGTGGAAATGCGCCTGCGCACCGAGCGCGGCGTCGCGGCGGGCGCGGATGAGGGCCGCGATCGCACCGGCGGAAACCGGCATTTTACCGGCTTCGACCAATGTCTCATCCGCCTCGCCCTCGAAACCGTGCAGTTCCTCGATCGTGTCGAGCGCGGCGCGGATACGGGCGCGGCCTTCTTCGAGGATACGCTCGTCGCGTTCCTCCTCGTCGATCGGCAGCGGCTCGCCATTGGCGGAGCGGAGCGCGTCGAGCCAGCGTAGGCGTTTCGTACGGCTCTCGATCGTGCGACGGGCATTGGCGCCGGCCGCGACGGCAATCGCCACCGCGTCGGTTCTTGCCACTGCCGTAATCGCCTCGATCATCGTGAGCCGCTCCCGGTTCTCCGGAATGGGTAACGGCCGGCTGGATGGAAACTTTAGGGGTTAGGCTTCCGGCCGCCCATTTTCGTCGAAGCGCGCCTCGCCGGGCACATCGATCTCGGGCTGGCTACGTCCTTCGGCCATCGCGCGATCGATGTTGAAGACGAAGGCCAGCACCGTCGCCACCGCCACGTAAAGATCCTCGCGGATCACCTGACCGGCGCGCGTGGTGAAATAGATGGCGCGGGCCAGCTGCGGGTAGCGCAGCATCGGCACGTCGAACTCCTCGGCCAGCGCGCGGATCGCGTCCGCCGTCGCCCCGCGCCCGCGCGCCACCACCACCGGCGCGGCATCCTGCCCCGGCCGGTAGCGCAGCGCGACCGCGAAGTGGGTCGGGTTGGTGAGCACCACGCTCGCGTCCGCCATCTGCGCGCGCGCCGATCGACGCGCCGTCTCCATCTGGCGCCGACGGACCGCGCCCTTGAGTTCGGGGGAGCCCTCGGTCTGCTTATATTCCTCCTTCACCTCCTGCTTGGTCATGCGCAGGCGGGCTAGGCGGCGGAAGATCTGCACCGGCACGTCGACCCCGGCGATCAACACCAGCCCCATCGCCATCACGATCACCGCGAACACGAAGGTGTGGCCGACGTCGGCCATGTTGGAGACGATGTCGTTGCGCCCCATCGTCGTGATCATCGGCAGGCGCGAGCGGAGTAGCCACCAACCGATCGCCCCCATCACCGCGATCTTGGCGATCGCCTTGACCAGCTCGACCAACCCCTGCGCGCCGAAGATGCGACCGAGCCCGGCCAGCGGATTGATCCGGTCCGCCTTGAAGGCGATCGCGCCCCAGCGGAACCCGAAGCTGCCGAGCAGCGCCGGCGCACCGACCGCCGCCGCGATCGTCGCGAGAAACAGGAGACCGAGCGGCAGCGCCAGCCCGGCAAGGCGCGCCTCCACCGCCTGCCCCGGCTGGAAGGCGTCGACCGCGTCGCGCCCGAAGCTCAGCGATCCGCGCAGCAGCTCGGACAGCGCCTGCACCAGCAGCGGGCCGCCCAGCGCCAGCCAGCCCGCGCCGACGATCATCACCAGCGCACCGCCCAGTTCCTTGGACTGGAGGACGTCGCCCTTCTCGGCGGATTCGCGCAGGCGTTTGGCCGATGGGGCTTCTGTCTTCTCGCCGCTGTCGCCTTCCGCCATCTCAGCCTCCCTTCGCGGTGGCGAGCGAATGCGCGAGGTCGAGCCCGCGTTCGATCGAGGTGGCGATGCCGTCGCCGATCGCGGGTGCGGCGATCGCGAGCAGCACCATGCCGGCGAGGATCGTGGCGGGCATGCCGACCGAGAACAGGTTCATGGCCGGCGCCGACCGTGCCAGCATCGCCATCACCACCTGCACCAGGATCAGCGCGAAGCCGACCGGCAGCGCGATCGCCATGCCGGCCGCGAACATGTCGCCACCGAACATGATCACGTCGCGCATCTGCCCCTGTCCCAGCCATGCCTGACCGGGAGGGAGCGAATGATAGGAATCGACGATGATCGTCGCGAGCATCAGATGCCCGTTCATCGCGAGGAACAGGAAGGTGCCCAGGATCGAGAGAAACTGGCCGAGCGCAGGCGAGGAGGCGCCCGATTGCGGGTCCACCATGTTGGCGAAGCCGATGCCCATGGCGTTGCCGATCACCTCGCCCGCCATCATCGCCGCTGAATAACCGAGCTGCACCGCGAAGCCCAGGGCGAGGCCGGCGATCACTTCGCCCGCCACCATCATGAACCCCATGACGGTGACGAGGCCGGCGGCGGGCAGCTCGAACGGCACCTGCTGGATGGCGGGGATGCCGACCGCGAGGCTGATGATCAGCCGCACCTGCACCGGGATGTTCTGTGCGCCGAAGACGGGGGCCGCGAGGAAGGCCGCCCCCGGCCGGATCATCGCGACGAGGAACACCCAGAGCTGCGCCTCGATCCCGGCGAGACCGGTCGGCAGCATCGCGCTATCTCAACAGATCGGGGATGCGATGGAACATGTCCCGCGTGAAGTCGGCGAGCAGGGTCAGGATCGCGCCACCGAACAGGGCGATGCAGATCGCGACGATGATCAGCTTGGGCACGAAGGCGAGCGTCTGCTCGTTGATCGAGGTCGCCGCCTGGATCATGCCGAGCACCAGCCCCGCGACCAGCGCCGGGATCAGGATCGGCGCGCAGGCGAGCGCGAGCACCCACAGCGCCTGCTGCGCGACGCCGATGAAATAGTCGGTGCCGACGAGGGGCTCCATCCGCCGCTACCCGAAGCTCTGGGCGAGGCTGCCCATGGTCAGCGCCCATCCGTCGACGAGGACGAACAGCAGCAGCTTGAACGGCATCGAGATGATCGTCGGCGACAGCATCATCATGCCGAGCGACATGAGCGTCGTCGCCACGACGAGATCGATGACGAGAAACGGCAGGAAGATCAGGAAGCCGATCTGGAACGCCGTCTTCAGCTCTGAGGTGACGTAGGCCGGCAGCAGGATCGAGAAGGGGATCGATTCCGCGTTCGGGAATTTCGGCGCGTGGGCGATGTTGGAGAACAGCTCGATATCGGTCTTGCGCACTTGCCGGACCATGAAGACGTGGATCGCGTCGCCTCCGCGCTTGATCCCCTCCTCCAGCGGGATCTGGCCCTGTCCATAGGGCGTGATCGCGGTCTGGTTCACCTGATCGATCACCGGCCGCATGATGAACAGCGTCAGGAACAGCGACAGGCCGACCAGCACCTGGTTGGGCGGCGTCTGCTGGAGACCGAGCGCCTGCCGCAGGATCGACAGCACGATGATGATGCGCGTGAAGCTGGTCATCATGAGCAGCAGCGACGGCAGCACCGTCAGCAGGCTCATCAGGACGAGGATCTGGAGCGACAGCGACAGCGGCTTGCCGTCGCCCGAAACCTGGCCCAGCGCCTTGTTCAGCGCGGAGGCCTGCACCGCGCCGGGAGTGGTCGGATTTACGGGGCCAGTGCCAGGCGCCGCAACCTGCGCGAAGGCCGGGTGGGCCATCAGCAGAGCGATCAGCAATCCGGCGACCAGCAGCAGCACCGGCATCACCCAGCCGCGCCGGATCGTCACGCCCGGCACCTAGGCGTCCCCGTCGTCGATATATTGCGCGAAGCCGTCGATCGGCGCTTCGCCCAGCACGTCCATCCGCCCGCGCGAGACGCCGACGAGGATGCGCTTGCCCTCGAACTCCACCACCGCAATCCGCCCGCCGGTCATGCCCACGGGCACCGCATCGACGATGCGGACGAGGCGATCCTTCTGCCCCAGCGTCGACATGCCCGGCTGCATCTTGCGCAACAGCCACAAGGTGCCGACCGCCATGCCGGCGACCAGCGCCAGCATCACGACGACGTTGAGCAGGTAGGTCCAGGTCATGCCCGGCGTTCGAGCCCCGCGAGGCGCGCCTCGGCGGCGATCACATCGACCACGCGGATGCCGAAACGGCCGTTGACCGTCACCACCTCGCCCTTCGCCACCAAGGTGCCGTTGACGAGGATGTCGAGCAGCTCGTTGGCCTGCCGATCGAGCTCCACCACCGATCCCTCGTTGAGATCGAGCAGTTCGGAGAGCTTGAGCGAGGTGGAGCCGACCTCCACCGACAGACGCAGCGGAATGTCCGCCAGCAGCCGGAAATTGCGGCCGGCCGGGCTGTTGGGATCGTCGATGCCCGGAAAGGGCGCGTCACTCATGTCGTTCAATCCCCTTGGCCGCCGCCTTGTCCATCGTTCCGATCGTCTCAACCTGGAACGCCGCCCGCCCTTCCTGCTCGCCGATCGTCCCTTCCGCAAGCCGTCTGTTGCCGACGATGAGCGGAACGCGCGGCGAAAGGGTGATCGGGATGACATCGCCGACCTTGAGCGCCATCAATTCCTGCACGGACAGCGTCGGCCGCGCGATCACCGAGCGGACGGGGAAGGACACGTTCTCCAGCGCGCGCGCCATGCGGAAACGGAATTCGCTGTCGATCGGCCCGGCTTCGGCATGGATCTTCGCATGAAGCTGCGCCTCGTGCGCGCGCATCGCGGAGAGTGGGAAGACGAGATCGATGCTCGTCGCGCCCGGCCCGCCGCCGCTGATCGAGAAACGCTGCACCACCACGGATTCGTCGCCGCGCACCAGGCTCGCATAGCCGCTGTTGGTCTCGCGCGAGGCGAGGCTCGGCTCCAGCGGCACGATCTCCTGCCAGATTTCCACCACCGCGCCGGTGATCGCATCGGTGAGGCGGGAGAGCAGCCGTTCCTCGGCAGGGGTGAATTCGCGCTTGCGGGACTGGGCGAAGGATGTGCCCGCGCCGGTGCCGCCGTAGAAGGCATCGACCAGCCGCGTGACATATTCGGGCGCCACCGCGATCAGCATGCCGCCCTTCATCGGGCGCAGGCGATAGAGGCTGAGGCTGGTGAATTCGGGCAGCGCATCGCGCCACGTCTCGAACCGCGAGGTGAGCGAGGCTTCCGCCTCCACCTTGGGCTTCACCCGGACGAACGGCTCCAGCACATCGCGCAGCCGGCGCGCGAGGCGCTCGCCGATGCGATCCAGCCCTGCCAGCCGCGCGCCGGGGCGCAGCGCCTCGCTGCCGAGCGCGAAGGGCACCGGCTCGCGGCTGCCCGTGCCTCTCGGCTGTCCGTTATCGCCGCTTTCCGGCTCCCTTGTCACGCTCGCCCCTCATTCCAACCCTCACCATCTTACTGGATGATGAAGTTGGTGAAATAGACATCATCGATGCCGCCGTAACCCGTCTTCTGCACGAGCACCTTGTTCATCGAATCGCGCAGCTTGGCCTGAAGCGCGGTCTTGCCCTCGGGTGTGCCGAGCGCGAAGGCATCCTGATTGGCCAGCGTCTCGAGCACCGCCGAGCGGATCGGCATCTCGTTGTCCTTGAAATTGTCGAGCACCTTGCTGTCGTAGAAGGTCGAAACGCCGAGCGAGATCTGCGCGATGCCGTCGGTATCGCGCAGGTTCGAGGTGAAGGGCTGCTCCATCGTATAATAGGAGGCCTTGTAGAGACGCGGATCGGGCTGGAAGCTGCCGACCGGCTTGAACGCCACGGTCGGATCCTCGCTCTGGCCGGCGCGCAGCACCAGCTTGGGCGCATCGGGATCGATCTTCGGCCCGGCATGCGCGCCGCCCAGCCCCATGCCGGCCGCGACCATGCCGCCCGCGACGCCGCCGCCGACCAGCACCAGGGCACCGACGGCCATGATGATCAGCTTCATCTTGCCGCCCTTCTTCTTGGGCGCGGGCGCTGCGTCGTCACTCATCGTTCGAATCCCGTGTCAGGCGTACATGCCGCCGGTCGGTGCGGCGCTGGCGGTGGGTTCCTCCACGTCGGCAGGCGCAACCGGCTGGCTTTCGGCAATCTGGTTAATGGCAAATAGTTGAGAACGCGTTTGCGATTGGCGGCCGGAGCTGCCCTCACCACCGCTCTGCGACGAAAAGCTACCTTCCCCGCGCGGATCATGGCGATGATCCGGCTGATTGCCGCCGCTGTTCGACTGGCGCGTATCGGTCGAGACATCGACCTGCGCGCTGGCGATGTGGATGCCCTGCGCGCGCGCCTCGGCGATCAGCTGGGGCCTCGCATCGGCGAGTGCGGTGCGGCTCGATTCGCTGCTGGCGGTGAGTGTGACGGCGGCGCCTTCGAGGCCCCGCGCGATCTCGACCTGCACGGCGCCGAGGTGGGTCGGCGCCGCCTGGAACCTGAGCGTCGAGGAGGTATCGCCGGTCGCTGCGATGTCGCGGGCGAGGCCGTCGAGCCAAGCGCCCTGCTTCGCCATGTCGAGCGCGCGATCCGCGCCGCCCGAGGCGAGCTGCTGGCCGGCGCTCGGCTGCGCGACCGTCGCGCTGTCCGGCGTGGCCTGGGCCTGCGGATCGGCGGAGACCGATACCGTCGCCGACGCATCGATCGCCGCAGCCTTGTCGGCCACGGCATCGGCGCGGCCATTCTTCTTCGAGGGCGCGGCAGGCTTGGCCTCCGCCTGCTGCGCGGACGCCGGCACGATGCGGGCGGCGAGCAGAGAGGCGGTGGCCGGCAACGGCTCCGCGGTCTGCACGGCGGCGGTCTGCGCGATGGGCGTTTCGGGCGCAGCGGCCGGCGGCGTGTCCGCAACAGCCTGGCCGGTCGCCGATGCCGCCTGCTTCAGCGCATCGAGCACGGGAGCGAGGCCAGCGGTATCGACCGCCGTCTCGCTGGTGTCGATGTCCGATGCATCGGCATCATTCGGCTTGGCGGCGGACTTGGCCGTCGATCCGGCAACAGCGCGCGCGGATTTGTCCTTGTCGACGGATTTCTTCGTGTCCGCCGACTTGTCGTCACGCGCATGCGATGGCGACGCGGCATGGTGTGCCGAGGCAGCGACCGGGGCCGAATCGTCTCGCTTGTCGTCCCTGTCGTCCTTGTCCTTCGAGGTCGCCTGCCGGCTCTTCGCCTCGACCGGGCTGGTCGCGTTGCGCGCCGCGTCGGTGAAGGTCGAGCTGAAGGCGAATCCCTTGTCGGAAGCGTGCTGCGGCGCCGGGGTGGCGTCCGTCGCCGGAGCGGACGGAGCGGCGAAGGAGATACCGGCCATCATCATGCCTCACCTACGAAACGTGGGGTCTTCGTGCGCGCATTGGCGCTGGCCCGCTTCTCGGCGAGCGCATCCTCATCATGCTGGGCGCGATCGACCAGGCGCTCGGCGCTCTCCTGACGGATGCGCGCGGCGATGCCGCGAACAACCGTCCTGGGAGCGAAGGGGAGCAGCGCTACCTCTCCGGTGTGCCGATGGGTCGTTTCGGCCAGCCGGACGAGATCGCGGCCGCGATCGCGTCCGCT
>BACX01000250.1 GCA_000333335.1 Sphingomonas-like bacterium B12
CCTCGGCCGATGTCGTGCTTCGGCACCGACGCGAGACCATCAGGGACCAAACTCAACCGATGCCTGCATTCAAGATGCCCAACTTCCAGGAACGACAGCAATCCGCCGCCCGAGCCCGCGCCGCCGCGCTTGAACTCTACCGCAACAGGCCGCCGATTGATGAAGCGGTGACCGCTGAGCGGGCCGCCCGCCGTCAGGCCCGCGAGGTGGCGGAGGCGGAGACCAAAGCCAAGCCATGTCCAAACAACGTTTCGGCCGGCACAGTCGGGTTAGATACAGCTTCCGCGCGGGCGTCGCGCACGACATCGCGAAGCGTCGCATCGATCTCCAGCACCTCGATCAGCGGCGCCCGCCCCCTATAGCCGGTTTGCTGACAGGCGGGGCAGCCTGTTGCCTCTCCGACGCTTGTGGGCACCCGCAGGCCGATCCGTTCATATTCGGCGATTTCTTCCGCAAGCGGCGCACGCTCGTTGGCGCACTCCCCGCATAGCGTCCGGATCAATCTCTGCGCAATGACCGCATTGACGGTGGACGCTGCTAGGTAGGGTTCGATCCCAATATCGGTGAGGCGGGTGAAGGCGCCCAGCGTGCTGTTGGTGTGCAGCGTCGACAGCACCAGATGCCCGGTCAGCGCCGCACGCAGCGCGATCTCGGCGGTTTCCTTGTCGCGTATCTCGCCGATCATCAGGATGTCGGGATCCTGGCGCAGGAAGGCGCGCAGCGTATCGGCATAGCTCAGCCCGATCTCGGGCCGCACCTGCACCTGGTTCACGCCTTCTAGTAGGACCTCGACCGGATCCTCGACGGTGAGGATTTTGACCTCAGGGCGGCGCAGGCGGCTGAGCGCGGCGTAGAGCGTCGTAGTCTTGCCGCTCCCGGTTGGGCCAGTCAGCAGGATGATGCCGTGCGGCCGATCCAATGCCCGGACCAGCTTGTCGTAGGCGGCGATCGGCAAGCCGAGCCGGTCGAGGTCAAGCGGCACCTCGCTGCGACCCAAGAGGCGCAGCACGATGCTTTCGCCGAACGCGGTCGGCGACGTCGACACACGCACGTCGATGTCGCGGCCCCGCGAGGTTAGCCGGATGCGCCCGTCCTGTGGAAGACGGCTCTCGGCGATGTCGAGCGCGGCCATGACCTTGATGCGCGAGGCGATCGGCGGAGCGAGTTGTAGCGGCAGCCGTTCCACCTCGACCAACCGTCCGTCGATCCGATATCGGATGATGACGTGGCGGGCCATCGGCTCGATATGCACGTCGGATGCGCGCCGCTGGGCGGCACCGTCGAGAAGCGACTGCACGCGGCGAATGACCGGCGCGTCCGACTCGCTTTCCGCCAGCCGCGCAAAGTCGTCGCGCACATCCGTGTCGAAGCCCGGCGCCTGATCGTCGAAGCCCTCGCGGCGATAAAGCTCATCGATCTGCGAAAAGGTCGCCACCGAGATGCTGATCGGGAGCTGGGTGGCAAATGCCAGCCCGTCAATCAGTTCCTGATCCTCCGCGTCGGCCATTGCGACGCGCAGACGACCATCCGTCGTGCCAAGCTCGGCTGCGGCATGGCGACGCAGGAAGAGCCTATTGAGCCCGATGCCCCCTACCGGCGCCTCGTCGATGCGCTCCAAGGCTGGCAGACCGTGATGCTCGCGGAACGCGGCTGCAACCTGCTCTTCTTCCGCCATGCCCAGCCGCACCAGCGTCGCCACTAGCCTGGTGCCGGCCTTTTCGCCGGTGGCGATCGCATAGGCTACGGTCTCCTCGCTGACATACCCTTCGGCCACCAATATTCGTTCAAAGCCCATAGACCCTCCCCGGCCGATCCTATCGACGACCGAGCCGGAGTACACCGCAAATTATTACCCTTGCGAGCCGCGGCCGAAGGCATAGAGATTGCCGATGGCGCAGGGGGCATGTGTGGCATTCGAGATGGTCGAGACATGGGTCGAGGAGCGGCGACCGGTCGCGCCTGCCCTGTTATCGCGCGTGCTCGATCAGCGCTGGCTGCGCAACGGCGTGGCGTTCTCGGTGAGCCTCGCATTCGACGCCGGGTTGATCGCCGCGCTCATCTCCTTGGGCAAAGTCGAGCGGGCTCATACATCCGAGACCAATCAGCCGATCACCACCTTCGACCTCCCCTCGGTGACCGCGCAGTCCCAAGGGGCCATTGCGGCGCCGACTATCTCTGTGGTCGCGACCTCTCCCCCCTCCCCGTCAACAACACTAGCGCCACCTCAGCGTCCCGAATGGTCAATAACGACTTTGCCCCCCGCGGCGGCGCCGGTGACTCCGGCACCCGAGCGTGCTGCTCCAGCACCGGTGGCGAGCGGAATGGCGGCTGTCGGGACCGGGAGTGGCGCCGGCTACGATCCTTACGCCTTTGCTTCCTACCAGAAGCCCGATCCTGCAAGGCTTGCGGCTGCGGGCAGTCGCCCCCTTCAGCCGCTCGGCGACGCCGTCGGCCGGCTGACGGCGACGCTACGCGGCATGAACGATGGCGGCCAGCAGATCACCTTGCGGGCCTATGTCGATCCGGCAGGCCGGATCATCCGTGCCGAGCTCCTGTCATCGGCACCTCAGGACTTCGCGACGCGCCTAGCCGATCGGGTGCAAGGCTTCCAACTTTGCGAAGCCGATCCAACCCGCCCAAGCGGCGCAAATCTGGTGGTCACATTGGCGGTATGACGCCGTCCATGCCGCTGGCAGCGAACGGCATCAGCAGCACGGCAGCGATCGACAGAAACGTACCCAACGGCAGCCGGTCGAAGCGCGATATCGGCCGCCTGAGCAGCCGTTTCAGTCCCACCCAGGACAGGCCGAGAATGCCCGCGAGCACCACCACCCAGGGCAGCCAGGTCACTCCGAGCCAAGCTCCGATCGCGGCCAACAACTTGGGATCGCCGCCGCCCAGGCCATCCAATCTGCGCAGATGCCGATAGGCGCGCCGCAGACCTTCGAGAACCATGAAACCTGCGATGGCTCCGATGAGGCGATCGATCAGGGTCGGCAGCGGGATCGCCGTAGAACACGCCAGACCGACGAGGATCATCGGCAGCGTCAAGGCATCCGGCAGCCAATGGTGCCGCGCATCGAGCAAAGCTAGTGCCACCAGCGTCCAGGCGAACAGCGACCACAGCGCCGCTTGCACCACGCCCACCGCCGCCCATGCCGCCACCAGTCCGCAGGCTGCGCAGGCGATCTCGGCGACGAGCTGATTGATCGCAATCTTTGCGTGGCAATGTCGGCATCGTCCGCGCTGAACAGCGAAGCTCAGGATCGGCACCAATTCCGTTGGGCCGAGCGTGATGTCGCACGCGTCACAGGCGGACCGTCCCATGACGATGCCGCGCCCGGCCGGCAGGCGCAGCACCGCCGCGCCGACGAAGCTGCCGATGATCGCGCCCAACACAGCGAAACATAACGCAACGATCAGCATCGGTAGGACTCAGGGTTGCGCAATGATGTCCCGAGCATCGCCGGTGCCGCCCTCCTGTCCATCGGAGCCGAGGCTCTTCAACTCATAAGGCTTGCCCTCGGCTTCGGCTTTGTAGACGAGCGGATGCCCCCAGGGATCGTCGAGCTGCTTGGCGTTGCGGATGTAAGGACCGCTCCAGCTATCGGCGCCGGTCGGCGCCTTGACGAGTGCGGACAGGCCTTCCCGGTCGGTGGGATAACGCCCCATGTCGAGCTGAAAGTAGTTGAGACCGTTCTCAACGGTCTGCAGCTGGATCTTCGCCGCCTTGCCCTTGGCGTTGCCGAGCAGCTTCATCAGCTGCGGGACCGCGACGGCAGCGATCAGGCCGATCACGACCAGCACCACCAGCATTTCCATCAGCGTGAAACCGGCTTCGTCCCGCTTACGCGTCATCCGGCGAAATCCCCCAATGCAAAGATACCCAGCATGACCCCGCCGACCAGCGCCGCCACCATTCCCCCCAGCGTGATGATAGCGATGGGGATGGCGAGCGCCACGATCTTTTCGTTCCGCGCGCGTGCCGCCTCCCCAATGATGGCGCTGGCTTGCGCGCAGGTGCTGGCCAGCTTGCCGCTGCGTTCGCCCACTTCGATCAGGCGCACGGCGGTGATGGGAAGCAGACCGTCGGCAGCCAGCGCGGCGGACAGCGACGACCCTTCGCGGATGCGGCGCTCGACTTGGATGATGTACGTTTGCCAACGGCGGCTGCCGATGGCCTCGCGGACGAGCGGCAGCGCATCGATGACGTGGACGCCGTTGCCAAGCAATGTCGACAAGATGCCGGTGAACTGGGCGGCGAGATACTGATCGCGCAGGGCGATCAACGGTACGTTGTGGCTGTGCGCATCCATCCATTGGCGCCCCGCCGACGAGCGGACGAGGAGGATCGCCAACAGTGGCGCGCCGATCACGACCGCAAGCGTCGAAAAAGGCGCGCCGGTTAGTGTGTTCGACAGCATGAGCACCGCCTGCGTGAGGGCGGGCAGCTTGTCCTCTTGCCCGGCGAAGATCGGCTGGAATTGTGGCACCACGAGCGCGAGCACGATGGCGAGCGCCGCGATCGTCGCCGCGAGGATCGCTGCGGGATACGTCAGCGCCGTCAGCAACTGGCGGCGCGTTGCGGATGCCAAGGTCAGGCGCTCCGCGAGGCCGGTCAGGGCATCGCCCAGACCACCGCCGCGTTCGGATGCGCGGACAACGCCGTTCACATAGGCTGGGAAGGCACCACTCGCGGCCAGAGCGGCCGCAAGCCCGTGGCCGGAGCGCACCGCTGCTGCCATGTTGCCGATCATCTTCCGTTGTGATGGCCGGGCCGCCTGGTTGCCAAGCAGCTCAAGGGATTGATCGACGGGAAGACCGGATCGTACCAGCATTGCCAGCTGTGTTAGCAGCAGCGCTCGGTCGGCGGCTCCCAAACGGCGAGGCGGATCGCCTGACGATAAGCGGGAATCAACAGACAAACTGTCGACGCGAGTAATATCATGAGTGGCTATGCCCCGTGTTGCCATCGACACTCCCCACGCCGCTGAGACGAAGCGAACTCCGACAGACATCAAATTGCCCGTCGTCAGAAGATCAAAACCTCTGCACAATGACGCCTCTCGTGTCGAGGCAGACCAGTTGCCGCCCCGGCCAAAACCTATCTATCTTCCTCAATCCGGCGAAATGGTGGCCCGCGTCGATGAGGGCAAGCCTCGGCCCGGCATCGGCTACCGCGTCGAAACAGCGACCGAGACCGTCCGGCTCCTGCCCCATGGGCCGCTGCCATGACTGACAGCCCGCCCGTTGGAACGCCGCGCACGCTGGAGCCATCGAAACCACCTTAGAGGTTTCGCTCCGGCGGCAGCCGCCTGCAGTTTATTCACAACATACTATACCGCCGGGCGCCGCAACGGCACCATGGCGACCGTCGCGGCGATCGAAACCGAGAAAGGTGCGATGACCGTCGCGCTCGATAACGGCAGCGAGCAGATGCTCGACTTCCGTCGCGTCGCCGACAAGCATAATTATCGCCAGGACTCTCATCACAACAACGCCCTCACAGCCCGGTGACGCGAGGCGTGGGTAGTCGGCGAGTCCTGCATGGCGGGTGTTGGTGGCACCGGGCCGCTGCTCACCCGATCGCGGGACGCCTGCGCCCCGACGTACTCGGAGATATTGAGCAGTTCGGTTCGATCGATGCGGCGCCACGCCTAGGCCTGGCAGGTAATTTCGGCGCTACCCGTCAGCTCGCGATTAAGATCACAGCTCTAGCTCTTCCAACTTTTGCATTGCGATTTTACACGCCGGGTGCCGAACTTCGCAAATCATCGATTATTCTATTCCAATAGCGCACGTAGTCTACATGCTGCTCGCGAGTTAAAGACATTTTATTTTTCATATCTTTCGGATCCCCGCCTAGCACTATCGGAGTGATTTCGACAATCTCCTTCCTAGTCTCGACCATATATTAGATCAACTCCTTCAGTATCGACTCAAAACTGAATTCGGTAGGGCTTGCGTACCTATTACTCATACCGATGAAGGGAATTATATATGCTATTCGATCTAGAACACTATTTCGGCCGAAAGCGAAAGCGTCCCCTATGCCGTTTGATCCAATGAGAAAAAACTCTGGAATGTATTTCTCTCGCTCATAATTAACATTGAGATTAATAACATCTCCGGCGGCCCATATAATGACAAGCTCGTCATCAACATACCCCTCCGAGCCATCATGGATCCTCAAAAAATCTAGATAAAAATTGGGAAGTTCGAAGGGAGCCTGAGAGATCAGACGACGCATAGCGTCGCCCTCTGCAGCGCCGCCGAAAACCCACTCGCTCAATTTCGTCACCATAACCGCCTCATCTAGAAAGCTGCCACATAAGAGAATTCCACCAACCCGTAACCGTATGGTGCACGTCCCGCGGCAAAATCTCTTTGTTTTCAATTGATGACGGATTACCGCCAAAGCGGATAGGAGCTGTCTCGTGAATGTCGACTCCGGTGCCCTTCAATCCCATCTTCCTACTGAGCCTCCGATTAGCGTTCCTCCCTTCACGAAGCGCTTGCTCGTACTCTTCTCCCTCGATGAGTCGCAACGGTCCCGTGGGACGGGCAGCAGCCGACGGATAACCGGTCCAATCAGAAATTGAAAAGCTTCCAGGCGGATAAGCACCTTGTTGGTATCGACTTCCCGGCTGCGAGGGCGCGAGACTGACGCCGTTAGCGTCTGCCTGCGCTGTGACGTGCTCCCCTGAAACTCCTCCAATTTGAGCTAGAGTCCGCCTTGTGAGGAGACGGACGTGAAGAAGAGCAGGTTCAGCGAGGAGCAGATCATCACGGTGCTTCGGGAGCAGGAGGCGGGGATGAAGACCGCCGACGTGTGCCGCAAGCACGGGATCAGCAGCGCGACGCTGTATGCGTGGAAGTCGAAATACGGCGGCATGGACGTGTCGCAGGCCCGCAAGCTCAAGGTGCTCGAGGAGGAAAACGCCCGGCTCAAGCGGCTTCTGGCGGACACGATGCTCGACAATGCGGTGCTGAAGGAAGTCGCCTCAAAAAACTGGTGAGGCCTGCCGCTCGCCGGAGGGCTGTCGAGGAAGCTCGGCAGCACTTCGGCATCAGCGAGCGTCGGGCCTGTGCGATCTTCGCGGTGGACAGGACGTCGGTGCGCTACGCGCCCCGGCGTGATGATGATGGCGACCTGCGGTCGCGGCTCCGCGAGATCGCGTCGGGACGGCGTCGCTTCGGCTACCGGCGGCTCGGCATCATGCTGGCGCGCGAGGGCATCGTGATGAACCACAAGAAGCTGCTGCGGTTGTATCGCGAGGAGAACCTGCGGGTCAGGCGCCGGCGCGGCCGCAAGCGAGCCATGGGCACGCGGGCACCCATGACGCTGCCGCAGGGACCGAACCAGCGGTGGAGCCTCGACTTCGTCAGCGACACGCTGATCAGCGGCCGGCGCATCCGCATCCTGGCGGTGGTCGACGACTTCACGCGCGAGTGCCTCGCGCTGGTGGTCGATACGTCGCTGTCAGGTGCGCGCGTCGCCCGCGAGCTCGACGCTATCATCGCCGCACGGGGCAAGCCGCTCATGGTCGTCAGCGACAACGGGACCGAGCTGACCAGCCTGGCGATCCTGAAGTGGACACAGGACCGGCGGCTCGAGTGGCATTACATCGCGCCGGGCAAGCCGCAGCAGAACGGTTACGTCGAGAGCTTCAACGGCCGGCTGCGGGATGAATGCCTCAACGAGACGCTCTTCGTGTCGCTCGGCCATGCCCGCTCTGTGCTGCGCCTCTGGCGTGACGACTACAACCATGTGCGACCGCATAGTGGGATAGGCGGGCTGACGCCCGCCGATGCCGCCAGGCGGCTTGTGCCACCCCGCCCCGAAGGGCACGATACTAAGCCCGGACTCCAGTTATGACTGGAGGAGAAAAGGGGAGCACGTCAGCTGCCTGAAGCCTCGCCGCAGCAGCGGGGTCGTCCGGATTCCCGATCGTAGTAACGGAAGCACCTGGCGACCCTGCCGCCGGCTTCCAAATGTTTGGGCCGCCCAGAGGATTAGGCCGCATCGCGATTTGCTCGCGCTCTCTCTCCTCGCGCTCGACCTCAGGCTCTACTTCTGGTTCTGGCTCTTGCCCAAAAGCGGCATTGCCCGTGGGATCGGTATGGCTGACAGGATTATCACCGCCATAAGCATAAAGATTGAGCTGGTCTTCGAACCCTACCGGGTCTACCTGCAGAAACCGTCCGATAGTAGGAGAATAAATCCTCGCTTTATAGTAATATGCGCCAATTTCCGGAATCCATGCCTGGCCCGTATACTGGAATCTACCGACGTTATTTGCTTGCGGAATACCATATTCATCGTAGGAGTTGATACTGACAACCGCTCCCATAGAATCGACTACCGACACGACCGATCCTCGCTCATCGGTTTGCAGGCTGCGCATGGTGCCTAAGTCGGCACCTTCGAACCATATACAGGGGTCGTCATCATCGGTGCCATGCACATAGCGACGCAGCAAAGTTCCATTACCGCTGTATTCTGCAACCAGATTATTTCCATCATAAAGAAATTGTGTTGTACCAGCCGCGCTCCCGGTGGTTTGGTATAGCTGCCCAAGCGGATCGTATGTCAAATTTACTCCATTTGAGACCCCTATCAATCGGTTCTCAATGTCGTAGCTGAAGATCGAATTGCCACTCGACGTCCTATTACCGTTGTCGTCGTAATTCTGCACGACACCAGCAATGGTATGATACTCATTCAGACCGTTGGAGGTATACAGGCGATTGACGTTAACGCTATTAGCCCAAGCGTAAGAGTCGTTGTTACTGCTACGCGCGAGAGCCTCCGATGCCGGATTATACATCGGAGTGCACAGCGTATCGCTTATCGTTCCTAAACAGAACGTGACATCTTGTGCCGTTCCAGCCAAATCCTCACTCAGGTTCGTAAGTCGTGACAGTGCGTCATGTCCGAAATGAACAGGCACAGCCCCACGCGTCTCGCTGGAGCGTCGTCCCTGCGCGTCCCATGCGTCGGACACTATCGTAATGGCGCCAGATTGCTGAATCTTGGTTGCGCGATTGAGGCCGTCATACACGTAATTGAAATATACGCCGTCCGGATAAGTTATTTTAATACGATTCCCATTTGAATCGTAATCAAAGGTTAGTTTTCTCGCGACGGTTCCCATGCTGTTGATGCTTGACCGCTTGCGACCCATCGCATCGTACGTTTCTGAAATCCCTTGGCCCGTGCTCGATCCAAATAGTGCTTGCTGACGATGGCCTAGCAAATCGTACATATAATATATGGAATTCCCAACGGAAGGCTGCTTCAAAGTCATCCGATTAAGAGCATCAAATGTGTAAGTTAGAACCTTGCCATCCCGCTTTCGAAAGCTTGTGCGATTGCCGCTCCCATCGTAGCCGTAGGCTTCATAGTCAGTGGTACTAACGGCCCCCGCTGGATAGGGCACTCGCTTGCGTCGCAGGATTGAAGCTTTGCGGTCGTTCTGGCGAAGGGAAGTACCATCCAATCTGACGATCGAAACCATCCCACGTCAGCTTCGTTTTATTTCCATTGGCATCGATGACATATTCTCGCTTACTGTCTAGGGTGTAGGTATATGTGACGTAAGCCTGTTCCAATGAGGTTCCGACCGCCCGACGAACTTGAACAAGTTGTCCAGCCGCATCGTAAACGTTTTTCGTGACACGATCGGGATTAGTGGCAGTGGGTGACCCAGGCGCACAGGCAGACGGCGCAGAAAAGGTATTAGGATCCATCCGCTGTACCACGCACTGTATACGCAGGTTAACGTCGTAGCTTTGCTGCGTAACGGACAAGACGGTTTCCGATTTGGCACCGATCTCTCCAAAGACTCCCATGATGATCGCTAGTACCACGTTCAGCTTTGGACCGACTAGATTTTTCGCTCTCATGGCTGTACAACCTCTGTCTTGATCAGTAGCCCGGTAGTTGCATCAAAGGTTCTTCGAGTGAAGGACGTGACGGAAAACCCTGATCCGTCTACACCGGTAGCGGTACCGCTTTGAGTGAGATATTCTCGCCCGTCCCCGTCATAAACATGTTTTACAGCAAGCCGAGGGAGGCTTCCAGATCCGTCGGGATCGGGACCGATCTGAAACACAGGTCGATGAAAAATATCATACGTTGTGTACTTGCGATCGTCGACGTCAGTGCGTGGCCCATCCACAATCGTTAGATCACCGGCGTAATCGTAACTATACGTAGTCGTTGCGGAGATCGAATTATCCCCGGCGGCAACCGTCTCAGACGTTAAATACAGGTTTCTATCGTCATACGCGAACGTCGTAACCCTCTCCTGGCTAGTTCCGACGCAAGACGCACTATTGGACGATGTTGCGGATAAGCACTCGGATATTTTAATCAGCCTCCATACAGGAGATGAACTGATTAAGGATCCGTTAGACGACATCACGTGAGGATAGAGTTGATTGTAGTAGTATCTACGTTGTGGTCGCACACCATTCTGGTCAGCCGGCTCCGTCTCTGTGACGACGCCGCGCAAGCACCGTCGCACATCCTTCGTGAAATGACCGCTGCCGCCCCAGTAGCGGACGTTCGGCTTAATCTGGTCCGACAATGCGGATAGCAACATTCGCGTCATCGCCCCAGTTGGCTTTGCGCCATTCGCGAGCCTCAGCGACATAGCGAGCCAATTCTTTGACGGTCGGTTCGATTTGAGGATGAGGATCACGAATACGAACCACGTAGGGTGGCTGAACGGTCAATAGCTCGTGATGATAGACCATCGTGTCGATGAAGGCGTCGAACCCCAAGCCGTGACCATCGAAGCCGCCTAGAGCGTCCTTCAGACCATTGAAAAATTCGAGCGGGCTTGACCACCGCGAACCATCAATCTCGATAGATTTCATGGCCGCAGTTTGCGGTCGCGATGCTGGATCGTCAACGGCCGCTTCCCACCATCTCAAGCCCTCCCCGGGCCGCTGGCGCATCGATCCTCGCCGGAAGCGGCCCGACCGGTAAGGGGCGACAAATCTGCCGGGCTGTTGCCGCCCCAGTAGCGGTCATTCGCGAATCGTTATAAGACGGCAGAATGAAGAACGCGATCGACCTACTGCCCGACCTTCGCGATTGGAATGATGGCAAAGGCGTGAAGCCAGAAGACTGGCTTTGCGCTGTCGCGCGATCAGATCAAACCGTAGCTTTTACGGCATTATTTTGGCCGAAGATCGTGGTTAACAACGACTATCTGCTTCGTCACGACTTTTCCGAAGAAAATCTACGAGATGGCGAGGCGAGCGGTTATGCCCGCCACCAGATTGAAGCCGCCTTGAACTACAACAGTCTCGAAACATTCTTCCGAGGCGGCAACGAGACGGAGGTGATAGCCGAAGAGCGGGCGCGATATGTCTGCGAGATCATGGTGGACATGCTCGACGCGAAACTACGCCGCGATTTCCCCGACCGACTATGTAAGGTCGAGTTCATCGATAACGAAGACGATTTCGCGGTCACATTCTGGCAAGAGTGAACGACTGCTTCCCACCATCCCGTGCCGATCCCGCCCTTTTGCCGCATCGATTCGCGCCGCAAGCGGCCTGACGGGTCTCGCGCGGGAAATCTGCCGGGCCGTTGCCGCCCCAATGTCGGGCCTTCCCAGACTTCACCAGCCAGTCCGGAAGCGGACACTCCCACGTTTCTTCGGCGCTCACCGGCTCCCCGAACGCATCCGTCGCATGCTTACCGATGAGCGATGGAAGCGAGCGCGATTTTCCCGCCAACCCGTTCCAGGTGGACGAAGACGTCGATCGATTCCCGGATGTAGCTGAGCAGATCATCCCACCCGGTCCGTAGCCCGGCCTGCTGGGCAAGAAACGCAAGCTGCTTGACCGCGCCTTCCGGTGAGTTCGCATGGATGGTGCACATCGAGCCGGGATGGCCGGTGTTTATCGCGCGCAAGAAGGTATAGGCCTCGGAGCCCCGGATCTCGCCGAGGATAATCCGGTCGGGGCGCATGCGCAGAGAGGCGACCAGCAGGTCGTCGACGTTGACATCGGCTTCGCGCAACGATCCGCGTGCAGCAATGAGCCCAACGGCATTCTCATGAGCCACGCTGATCTCCGGCGCGTCTTCGATCAGGATGAGCCTTTCATCGGCCGGGACTTCGCGCAGCAGGGTGTTGAGCAGGGTCGTTTTGCCGGTCGATGTTCCGCCCGAGATCAGAATTGTCGCCTTGTCGCGCACCGCCTCGCGGAGCAGACCGAGCGGGTTCTGAATGTCGCCGATAAGCTCAGGTTCCGGAAGCCGAGCAGCCATGCTTCCTACCCTCGGCGGATCCGCTGCGAGAAAGTCCTCGAGCATCAGATTGGCGACGATGTGCTTGCGGATCGCGATCGCGATCTCGCCCCGTGTTGCCGGCGGCACGACCACCTGGATGCGATCGCCCGACGGCAGGCTTGCGGCAAGCAGCGGATGTTCGCGGCTGATCCCCTGCGCGCTCAGCGATGCAACCTGACGCACGAGATGCTGCAAGGTTTCGCGGGTCAGGTCCGCGACAGGATGCCGCTCAGGTCTGCGGCCGTAGGCTTCGATCCAGATTTCGCCGGGGCGATTGATATAGATGTCGGTAACGTCCTCACGCGCCAGAAACGGCGCGAGCGGCGCTAGGTAAGTCTGGAGGTAGATGTTCTCCACAGTCTATTGCGTGACCGAGGAAAAATCGAGATCGCGGCTGACGAAGACCGAGACGCTGGTGCCTTCCTTCACGGTCAGCGTCCGTTGCACCTTGTCGGTCGCTATGACCGGGGAAACGGCGTTGGTCGCGGTCCCGGGCAGTGCCACGACCACGGTATCGCGAGACGCGCTCCGGGTGGCGAGCTGCACGCCGATGTCGAGCGCGGACTGAAGGATGGCACCGCCGAAGCGCTCGAGGAAGTGGCTGTTCACCTTGCCCCGGATCCCGGCGCGACCGAGCGGATCGGCGGACGGGGAATCGATATCGATGATCACGCCGTCCGGCCGCATCAGCCGCTGCCATTGCACCAGCGCCCGGTTCTGGCCTGCGCCAAGATCGGCCTTGTACTCACCGATCAGGCGGCTGCCTTTAGGGACGAGGATTTTCGTGCCGTCGAAGCCGTATACGTCCTTGGAGATGATCGCGCGCGCGAAGCCGGCGCGATTGGAATCGAGCGCTGTCTCGAGCACCGCCTGGATGACCGTCCCAAGCGGGATTGTCGTCGAGGGATTTTGAAAGACCGTCGCACTGACCCGCTCGCCCTGTTTCGTCGCCACGGGGGCACCAGGAGACGGAGCCGCCGATGCTGCATTGAAGACAACGGACGAGCCACCGGGATCAAACGCCGACGGCTGCTGCTGCTGCCGTGGCGCTGATGGCATCGGCGGCACATAAGGCGACGGCTCCGGCGGCATCACCGATACAGGTGAATAGACGGCCCTGCCGGGCATTCGAGACGCCCCCCCGTATGGCGCGCCTGACGGCGTCGACGCGACATGCGCGGGCATTTCATGCGATCCGGCTTCCTCCGGGATCTGGATATCGGGCGGCGACGATATCATCATGCCGTCAGACGCGGTTGCCGGAAGCGCGATCGACGGCACGACGGCGGTCCGGCGCGCTTCGAGCGTATAGAAGAGAAGCCCCGCCGCCAGAGCTGCAACGCCGCCGAATACCCAAATGCCTCTCTTCCCGGGTGCTTGTGCCACCATGGGCCGGATATCGGACGTCCTCTCACGTCCAGCGTCACTCATGACGACCTCTTTTCGGAGCTTCGCGTCGCGGTCGCCTGGCGTTTGTCGATCCGGAAGATCAGGCGGTCATAGACCCGATCGATGGTGAAGGCGCCATCGCGCATGTAGCCATTGATGGTCTCTTCGTGGCCTGCCGCCTCGAGCGCGAACACGGCGGGGATCGGCTGATCCGGCGCCCAGCGGATATAGGTCTTCGACCCATCATTGCTGACACTCAGCGGACGAAGGCTCTTGTCGCCGGCCAGCTTGTAGATACCCGAAGCGGTCGCAACCGGTTGCAAATTTTGCGGGGACGGCAAATCCGGCGCAGCCGGGGCATCGCGAAAGGCCACGACATAAGGCGCTGGCGCGGCAGCATCGGAGGTCAACTCGATCGTGAAAAGCCGCGGTCCAGCGGTAACTGTCATGGTGCCCCGCGCGTCGGACCTCCGGGGCCTGACGTAAAGCGCATCGCGGACGGGGGAAACGCCGATCTGATAGGCGCCGGGATCGCTCATGACGACGGTGTCGATCCGCGCGCCGGGATTGACGATCACGAGGGTCGTGACATCGGACGCAGTGTTGATCGACCAGCTCCGATTCGGAGCATAGTCGAGGGTTTCGACCCGCGGATCTCCGACCGCGCCTTGCGCTTCGGCCGTGCCCGAGGTGATCCAAGCGAATGCCAACGCGGCTGCTGCCTGCCGGATCACGGAGTGCCTCCGATGGCCGATGCCGGCCTGGGAGCTTCTGCAGAAGCGGCACCACCCGTTGGCCCGGACGATGCAGGCTGCTCGATCAGCATTTCCGCGTCACGCCGGTAACGAACGACCTGGAAACCGAGCGGGTTCTGAAGCCGGTCGGCGTCGCTCATGGCGGCGTTGGAGAAATGATAGCCGATCACCGCAGCCCATAGCATCGGGGGGAAGGATCGGCCTCCCTGGTCGGTTCGGATAGTCGCGAAGCGGACCAGCGCGGAGTTGGCGGACAGCGAGGAGATGCTGCGGATCTGAGCCTGCACGACGGTCCGTCGCGGCAGGGTGGCGAGCGGGCTCATCGGATTGGAGGCGAGTGCCGAGCTGATATAGCGGCTGCGTTCCTGCCCCTCGGTCCACAGCGCGACCTTACGATAATCGTTGCGGAAGCTGCCGATATCGAAGCCTTCGCGCGCCATGACATACTGGGCGAGCATCGAGCGGGTCATTGCGGCGTCCGGCGCGATCGTCTGACCGGCTACTGGCTTCAGTTGCTCGACAAAGCCCGTCTGCCGGTCGACCAGCAGGGTATAGGGTTCGACCGTCTTCAGCGGGGTCAGCGCGACCAGCGCGATCGCCTCCAGCACCGCGATCGTTGACGTAATGCCGGCAATGACCCAGGCAGTGCGGATCGACGCTGCGCGCGACCGCTCGCGATCGACCGCCCAACTTCCGGCCTCCCGGTAATAATCGGCGCGCTCGGTTTGATTTTTCGGACCAGAGGTCATCGCAAGTCCCGCCTTTGCGTGGATGCCAGGCGGCGCTGGACTGTCCGTTTTGTGCTCGATCCCATCGTACTCCGTCCGGTGCTCGGCTCGGCGCGGCCACCTTCAGGACGCCGCGTCTCAGTCGACGTGCCCGGCGACGAGGTCGTGATCAGCGTGCGTCGCGCCGTCGTCTCCTGGCGCATCGAGCTGGAGACCGATTCGGCGACAAGCTGCGCCCGGTTCGCCGGAATCGGCTGCGCCCTGCCGGCCATCGGGCGTCTTTCCGGTCGCTCGCTCGACGCTTGCGCGCCCCGATGACGAAAGAGAGAGGACCAACCGCTTCCCGGATAGAAGACGACTTTTGCGCACACGATCAGGACGCCTAAATTGATGATCGTAAATGACAGGGCCATCACCAGCAGCTCAGTCGGTGCCGATGGGGTGAGCGCGCCGCCCTCGCGTGCGGAGATGACATTTTGCGCCCACGGCAGGATCAACCCGACCTGGATCGCCTGCAACAGATATTGGGTGAAAGAACCGAGCGCGCAGAAAGTCAGACCCCGCATCCAGCCCAGGAACAGGCCGATCGTCGCCCCGAACAGATAGAGCCCGGCGACGAGCGGCGTCAGCGCGAGCAGCAGGCCGGCGCCGAGCCGCGTGATGCCGAACGGGACGATCGATCCGATCAGGAAGGCACTCCGTCCCCAGCCCAGCGCAAACTGGTCGGCCAGCGCGATACCCTGGAAGGAATCGCCCGGCTCGTCTCCCTGCTGGACGCCGCCGCCGGCGAGTCTGCCTGTGCCGTAGGCGGTCATCACGACGAGCGTATCGTCGAGCGCCTGGAGTTGGTCATAGCTCGCGGTCGGGGTCGTGCCAGAAGCGAGACCCACCGACTGTGCCACCTCGAGAGGACCATCGAGCACGAGGTTGTAGCCGATGATCCGCCATGCTGGCCAGCTGGTCGCCAGCGTCAGCACGATGCCGATCTTGACGATATCGCCGACCAAGCGCTGCGGATAATCCTGCCCGTCGAAGAGCAGCCGGATGCCGTGCAGCGCGATGAAGATCGCGAGCAGCGCGGTCGTGACCGCGAAGGCCGCGGAACCGCGATCGGCGAGTGCACCATAGCCATAGGCGCCGAGCCCGCGCGACTGACAGTCGACATGCGCCATCATGCCGGAAAGGAATTGGCTGCCGGTAGTAAGTGCTGGACAAGGCATGTCAGGCCCGCTCCAGCAATCGAGCCATCCAGTCGGATGTCACGTCCCCGGCATCGCCGGCGATCTCGTCGTAGAGGCGGACTGTCGCTTCGCGGCCCGAGAGGATCGTGAGCAGATCCTTCTCACCGGTCAGGTTGAGGCGCACGACGACGCTGTCGGTGCCGCGCTTGACGAGGAAGCAGTGGGAATTGTCGGGAAGCGTGCGGACCAGTTCAAGCTCATGCTCGGTCAATCCGAAGCCACCCATATAGTCCTCGGCGCGCGCCTTGGGATTGATCATGAAGATCTGCGTGGCCGCCTGCTCGATGATCGCGCTCGCGATCCGGCTTTCCAGGGCGTCCTGGGCGCTTTGCGTCGCAAACCCGACGATGCCGTTGCGCTTGCGGATCGTCTTTTCCCAATCCTTGATCCGGCGCACGAAGACGTCATCATCGAGCGCCTTCCAGCCCTCGTCGATGACGATGACCGCGGGCGTGCCGTCGAGCCGCTCCTCGACCCGATGGAAGAGATAGAAGAGCGCAGGCGTGCGGACGACGGGATCGTCGAGGATCTCGGTCATGTCGAAGCCGATGGTGGCGGCATCGAGATCGGTGCGGTCGGTCTCGTTGTCGAACAGCCAGGCCCGCTCTCCCGCACCCCACCAGGGCCGCAGGCGCGCATGCAGATCACCCGCGCTGGGTTTGGCCGCGCCTCGGAACAGTTCGACCAGAAAGCGCAGGCGGCGATATTCGGGTGCCTGGCGGAAATTGGCTTCGACCGCTTCGCGGATCATGTCCTGTTCGGCGACGTCGGCACCGCCGGCAAGGAGTGCCAGCCAATCCATCAGGAACTGGCGGTTCTCGGGTCGGTCCTCGAGCTGGAGCGGATTGAGGCCGGCCGACGCGCCGGGGCGCAGCCGGTCATATTGTCCGCCGATCGCGCGGATGAACAATTCCGCACCGCGATCCTTATCGAAGAAAATCGTGCGCGGCGCAAAGCGGCGGGCTTGCGCGAGCAGGAAATTGAGCACGACGGTCTTGCCGGACCCCGAAGGGCCGATGACGGTGAAGTTGCCGAGATCGGCCTGATGGAAGTTGAAGAAATAGGGCCCCGCCGCCGTTGTCTCGAACAGCGTCACCGCGTCGCCCCAGTGATTGCCCGTCGCCTGACCGACCGGGAAATTGTGAAGGCTTGCCAGACCCGCAAAATTGGCCGTCGAGACGAGTGAACGGCGCACGACATATTTGAAGTTGGCCGGGAATTGCGCCCAGTAAGCAGGCTCGAGGGCGATGTCCTCGCGGACCGCAACGATACCGAGATCAGCGAGCGTCGCCGTGACCTCGGCGACACGTGCATCCAGCACTGCGAGGCTTTCCGCTTGAACCATGATCGTGCTGTGGTGCTCGCCGAAGCCGGCGCGTCCCGACGCGACATCGTCCTTGGCCTGGGCAAGACCGTCCCTGAGTGAGATGCCCTCGTCGTCCGCCGCGCGCATGCGGCGAAGCGTCAGGTTCATCCGACCAAGCGCCGCCGAGCGCTCGACGAAGGCGAAGCTCTGCGTGACCGTCAGCCCGAACGGCATCCGGTAGAGCTGGTCGAACATGCCAGGAAAGCTCGCGGCGGGGTAATCCTTGACCGATATGATCGCGCCGAAAGTCCGCGGATTAGGCCCCGCCGCTCCCAGCTCGAAGGCTTCCTGGCCGAAGCTCACCCTGCGGGCGGGGAGATGCTCGCCGAGATCGCCAAGCGGCAGGCCGATATTCTGATGGACACCGTTGTAGAGCGCGCCGAGAAATTCGAGCGGCTCTGAGCGGATGATGCCTTCACTCTCTCGGACCCCAAGCAAGGTCGGGCCGTAATGCGAGAGCGACGCCATCATCGCTTCGCAGGCGGTGTCGAGAGCCCGCTTCTCGGTCGCGAAGCTGGCTGCTCGATCAACTGTCGTGCGCGCGGCCAGGCCGCGCAGGCGATCGGCGAAACCGATCCGTCCGGGCAAGGGACGGCGGATGATGGTCAGGTACAATTCGTTGACGAACATCTGGCGCACACCAAGACGTGCGCGCCAGCGATCGTCGAGGTCTTGCGAGAAGGCGTCGGGGAACTGCCCGACGAGATCGATATCGGCCGGACGGCGTACGACGTGGTGGTAGAGCGCGAAACGCGGGCTACCGAGCGTCCGCAGCATGGCGTCGCGCAGAGATGCCCGATAGTTCAGTTCGTCGGTGTCGGCGGTTTCAAACAGCAGACCGTCAACCCGGATGATCTGCATGAGCAGGCCATCGCGTGTCTCGATGGTCTCGTCATCGACGTGGCGGCCGTAAGGCAGATGCGATCCTGCCGACTTCTCGCGCACGACGACGCGCGGATCGTCGGTCAGGGGCGGTAGGAATTGCATCGCCACACGGCATAGTTGCGCACGCGCGGGCACAGGCGCACCCGAGCGAGCCAGAGATCAAAGAAGCGCGGCTCACGCAGGCACATCAGCACGCCGACCACGTGCAGGATGGCAGCGATGAGGATCACCCAGAAGGATTTGAAGATCAGGAACAGCTCGGCTGCGACGATCATGTTTATGACGAAGAAACCGTAGGTGACGCCCGCGAACATCTGAGGACGCGTGAGAGCGAGGAAGATCGTCTCCTGTCGCAGCTGATCCGCCATGACGAAGGCTCAGCCGCCTACGCTCGAGCGGATGCCGGCAACGATGCTGGCGGCGCCGAACAGGATGAAGCAGCCCAGGATCACGACCGCGCCGTGGCGCCAGTTGATCCGGCCGGTCAGCATCATGAAGCCGACCGAAGCGACGGCGATGACGGCGACCACCGTCGCAACCGTCCCGAGCAAGGTGCCTTGCAGCCAGTTGACCGCACCGATGATGACGCCGGAGCCTTCCGGATCTTCGGCGACCTGGGCGAATGCCGGGACACTACCGAGCGCAGCAGCCAGCGCCGCGCCGAAAAATTGAAGTCGTCTCAACGCAAACCCCCTGCGTCCAACGGGACACACCATGCTTGGCATACGGCTTTGGAAAAGGCTACTCGTCGAATCAACGAAATGCGATCGGATGGCAGGTTCGGCCGCAATGATGACGGATGTTTCTCATGGCCTATTCGACATCAGGCATCGCAAGCGGCAGCGTCGGTGCGGCGGCGGCCTGGATCGAGCAACTCCTGTTCGGGTCAGTGGGCGTGGCGATCGCGGTGCTGGCGGTCGGCCTGCTGGGCTTCCGGATGCTGCTGGGATATTCGAGTCCAAAGGAGGCAGGCCGTATCCTGCTCGGCTGCTTCATCCTGTTTGGCGCTCCCGCCATTGCACGGGCACTCGCCGGCGCGGCACCGATCGACACAAGGTCCGTTCCCGGCAATCTGGTGACGCCTGCCGCCGCTCTGCCCCGCTCAGACATGACCCGCATGCCGTCGACATCGACGAATCCGTTCGATCCCAATCCGACAAACCCCTTTACGCCTTGAGCTAGGCCGTGAACTCATAAATTGGGTTGAGCCTCGGCTGCGAGCGTGATTCAGGCGTCCTTCGAGAGCGGAGGGCGCATGGCACGGCGGCGGTATGAACTGACGGACAAGGAATGGTTCATCATCGAGCCATTGCTGCCCAACAAGCCGCGCGGGGTGCCCCGGGTCGATGACAGGCGGGTGTTGAACGGCATTCTGTGGCGTTTCCGGTCCGGCGCACCCTGGGCGGAGATTCCAGAACGCTATGGGCCATCGACGACCTGCTACAATCGCTTCGTTCGCTGGCGGAAGGCGGGCGTGTGGGACCGACTGCTGGCAGCGGTTTCCGCCGGCTTCAACGGTGAACTGGTCATGATCGATTCCACCTGCGTGCGCGTCCACCAACATGGTGCGACGGGCAAAAAAGGGGGTCTGCAGATCATGGCATGGGACGTTCCCGGGGCGGCCTTACCACCAAGCTCCACGCTCTTGTCGATGCTGATGGACGTCCTGTCAGCCTGCGATTGACCGGCGGAAACATTCACGATGCCTGTGAAGCCGAGGCGCTGATCGAGGCGGCTCCAGAAGGTGCCACCCTGCTCGGCGACAAGGGATATGACAGCACCGCGATCCGTGAGGCGGCCGCCGCCCGAGACATATGGGCCAATATTCCCAACCGCTCCAACCGCAAGCAGCGGTTCGGCTTTTCGCCCTGGCTCTACCGGCAGCGCAATCTCGTCGAACGCTTCTTCAACCGGATCAAGCAGTTCCGGGGCATTGCCACACGATATGACAAGGATGCGGAAAACTATCTCGCCGCCATCAAGCTCATCTGTGTCCGGCTGTGGTGCAATGCGTAACGAGTCTACGCCCTAATAACATCGGGCTTGGGATGGCAACCAGATCGAGGCCTTCGCCGAGATGGCCCAGGAGTTCCGCTCCCGCGACCGCCTCCAGTTCACCCGCAACAACTATTTCGCCGGGCGGCGGAAAGGGCGCGATCACCGTCACGCGCGACGACGGCGCCACCCATAGCCTCGAGTCCGCCGCGTCGCAGCTTGGCATGTACAACCGGGGTGGCTCAGAACCATCTATAGCGCGCCATGCGATGCTGCCTGACGCGAACGAACCCATTTAGCCATCCTGCCAACTCATCGATTCCACTCCGCTGATTCAGAGGCAGCAATCGCAAGATCTTTCTCACCTTATGTGACAGCAACAGAATCAGCGCCTTTTGAATTCGTGAACAGAACCAGCCACTCTTGCGAGAGGAGGAGCTCACAGGCATTCTACGCGTAGATCGCCGATTCTCAGACCGCCATTTGTCGTGCCGCTCTCCGATAGATAAACCAGCACGCAGCCGAGAGGGACGACCACGAACATCATTGTTTTCGACGCATTGTCGCCTCGAGCGCGATCTACCGGTTATTAATAGAACTGTTAAATTCTATCTCGCCGCCGCGATTATCCAGCAATAAACTCATCAAGTCTGAAAATTCATTTACAGCGTTATAGTTAATCAAAAAATCACACCTACCTCCACGGCCAAGTCCTATCATCTTTTCTTCATGATCTGGGGTAAGAGCCTCCACACTCATTATTAAACCTCCTAAGCGATCTATTGGTCTAACCGAAATTGAAATGTGCTTTTCAATCAGCTCAAGCCCTCCGTCGCTCCATATGCCGCCCGCGATTGTAGGGATTTCTTTTGTATCGATTGGATATGATCGAAAATTTTGGACGAATCCGCACAGCGCTCGAAATTCGAAAAAGGCGTGCCCTGATACGTAAAAATCCTTTGCCCGGACTCCTAATGACAATCTTAACGTCTCATCATCTATTTGCTCGAGGAAGACCGATATAGACGAATTTGAGCTCGACGTTTAAAATTCCGTTTGTGAAATAGTGAGTAACGAGTTTTCGACCATCGGCACAGACATGTGTATGCTCTCTTTTACGCCAAGGCCCTGGCCAATAGTGAGCAACAAGACGCGACTCGTCACCCATCGCTCCCATCTTGTCTCTTCCGGCCCCAGCTTTAGCTTCTGCAAGCGCGAGCTGCTCGCAGAAATCACGCGGCTCGACATCTGGGATCGCAGCTTCGCTACGATTGGCAATACTCCAGCTTGTATGGGACAGAACTTTGGCGGATCCTTAATAGAATTAAAAACGGTCTGCGCTAGATACGGCCAACAAATCTGAGGAGCTAATGCGCAAATGGAGCGGGGAGATGGTCATGTAGTAGTCCCGGCTGGATCGACCACCGCGATCGGATTATTTGCGGCAACAGGTCCGCTTGAGGCGATCCGGTCCTATTGATGGGCATTTTCCCAGGCGGTGCAGCGGGTTACGCGCACACACGGGGACGGAGCGGCTGGCGGGAGGCCAGATTCGCCCTTGAGGGGGTTTCGGGGCCGACAGCATCGGCATTCAAAGAACGAAAGCAGAGCAAAGGCAAAAACTTGGTTCTACAGCTCGTTGGAAACGCTATATTTTTCTGCCAAAGCTCTCAATATAGGTGCGATATGAATTAGATTGAATATCACGGGGCGTTCGGTAGAAGCTGTTTTTATTTCGTTCAGAAATTCAATATCATCGGAGATTGATCCAATCGACAAATCTGGCTTGCTGGACATATCGAACATATCTTGGACGCCAATATCCCAGTAAACATCATTGCCAATTCTTATTGATGACTGAGGTGAACTTTCAATCATGTAATCGAGGATATCATTTATAATTTCCCTGATCTTGCCTAGGTCCAAATTATCGCATCCCATGATCTTTTTCACATTTCTCTAAAAGTTTTTTCCATTGCTCAACTTGTTTTTTCAAACTTGCGATCCTGCCGTTTATAATCTGGCTATCATAACCCTTCCCAAGGATGTTCTTGTTGTCTCCGCCAGCCGGATTGTTGATATAATCATTCAATTTCTGAATGTGGAGATTCAACTGCCTCCGAATGCCCTTGCACGGATCGCCTGGATCTCCAGGTTGCTTAGGCGGACATAGAGAGCCCAACGAATTGACGTGATGATCACGGTCGAAGTGATCCAGGATCGCGGCTTCCTGAATTCCTGCTGCTGTGAGCGTGATACCAGCAGCCCCCAAGATTCCTCCTGACACGCAAACAGCTGGAACTAGTTCACAAAGTCCCAGCGCTCCACCAGCTCCTCTTGTTGCTCCCCCAGTGGCCACACCCGGCCCGTAACCAGGTGATGGAGCCAACAACCCCATCGGGTCCGTGGCCCCAATCGGATTATTTCCGGCATAGACATAATCGTTCTGCCCGCCCTCGAGCCCGATCGGGTCTGCCTGGATATATCTTCCGGTGGTGGGATCATAGTCGCGATAGCGGTTGTAATAGAGGTCCGCGATCGTCCGGCTCTGTCCGGGGAAGCCAGGGGCGAGATAGTCGTTTGGCGTAGTGGCGAGCGCACCGGTGGTATCGGTGGTGACGAGCGGCACACCGAGATGGCTGCCATGCACCCAGTTGATCACGATCGTCCCGCTGCTGTTAGGCGTGGCGACCGCAAGCGGCATATAGCCGCCGACACCGTCGTCACCCCCAAACGGCATTTTGTCGTTGGCGACCTCCGGCAGCGCCCAGATGAACTCCGCCTTCACGTCGGTCGCGGATGCGCCATATTCACCAAGCTCGCGTCCGTCGGGATCGTAGACGAAGCGCCTTGTGCCGGTGCTGCTGGTCTTGGAGATGCGATCGTCACGACCATTATAGGCGAAGGTCAGCGTACCGACGTCGGTACGCGTGTAGCCGGTGAGACGCGCATAACTGTCATAGGTCGTAGTCGCGCTGACCGAACCCGGCCGACTTTCGGTCGCGAGGTTGCCGCGCGCGTCATAGGTGAAGCTGCGCGTACCCGCGCTGTTGACAATCGAGGCCAGCCGGTTGGTGCCGGTGGTGGTCGTATAGGTGTCGGTGCCCGTGGTGACCGTGCCCGCCGTCACCAGCGTCCGCGCTAGTCGGTCGTTGGCATCATATCCGTAATAGACCGAATTGTTGTCGTTCAGCGCGTCGACGATGCCGCTAACGTTGTCGTCATTGTCGTAGGTGTAGGTGAGAGAGGACAGGTTGGTCCCACCGCTGGTCTTGTAGAGGCGGCGTGACGCGAGACGGCCATCGTTGCCCCAGCTGTTGGCGACCGACAGCGTGTTGCCGAGCGTCTCGGTCTTGAGCGATGCGAACGGCTCATAGGTGATGCCGCTGGCCAGGCTTGTCCAGGTCGTCACCGATGAGGATGCCCTGGTCTGCACCGATGTCACCCGTCCTTTCGTGTCGCGCAGATATTGCACGATCCGGCCCGAAGGGTAAGTGACCTGCGTTACCCGGTCTCCCAGATCATAAGCGTAGGCAACCTGCGCTCCGGCGGTGCTGCCCAGCGGCTGCTGCTGGATCACGACGTTCCCGCGATGATCGTACATGAACATCATCGTCCCGGAAGCGTCGGCGATCGAGGTCAATCGGCCGAGGGCGTAAGGGCCGCCCAGGCCGCCCGTGTCCCAAGTGTAGGTCACTGCCTCGGCGGTGTGTCCCTGGGGCGTCTTTTTGGTAAGACGTCCTAGGATATCGCGGGTGTAATCGATGATTTGCCCGCGCCCGTCTTGGGTGCGCGTGACGCGACCTGCCGCATCATAATAGGTGATACTGGTGCCGCGGTCGGGCGAGCTCTCCTGGATGACCTCGCCGAAGCCGTTGCGAACGAAGGTCGTGGCAACCGACTTCGGATCAGTGTTCTGGGTGATCCCGTCCTTCTGGTCATATTGCAGGCCGGTGGTGCCGGTGTCGGGTGCCACGATCGAGCTCACCCGGTCGAGCGCATCGAAGGCCTGCGTGGTGGCGTTGGCCATCGGGTTGGTGACCGTCGTGGCATTGCCGTTGGCGTCGTAAGCCCATTTCGTCGTCCGCTGCGGCCCGAGCGTCTCGCTTAGCATGCGGCCAAGGCTGTCGAAGGTGCGCGTGATCGACTTCGATGCCGTGGCGTCGGTACGCTTGGTCGTCTCGCTGGTGACGTCGCCCATAGCATCGTAGGTGTAGTCGATCCGCTCGCCATTGGCGGCGCGCACCGAGGTCATCAGGCCGGCGAGATTGTAGTCGACGATCAGCTTCTCGGTTGCCGGCAGTGTCACCCCGATCACCCGGCCCTCGACATCATAGTCGAGCGTGGTGACGGCGTTCAGGCTGGCGGTCGTCGGATGCTGGACCGTGACCGTCTTGACGCGGCCGAGCCCGTCGTAGGTGAAGGCGGTGACGATGCCGTTCATATCCGTCATCGTGCCTGGGCGGCCATTGGCATCGTAAGCGTCATAATGGGTGACGTGGCCGAGGCCGTCGGTCATCGTCCGCCGATTGCCGCTCGTGTCATAAGTGAAGGTGACCTTGTCATCCTGGCTCGAGGCGTTGACCGGTAACGGACCGTTGACGGTGAGCAGGCGGCCATTGGCGTCCCAGGTATAGGTCGTGGTGCGCGTCTGCCCCTGGGTCGAATAGGGCACCGTCTGCGTCGTCGTATCGGTGTCGGTGCGCGTCAGCAGCTGGCCGGTCGCGGTGTAGGTATAATCCGTGGTCAACCCCTGACGCACCTCATGGGTCGGCAGGTCGTACGTGGAATGCCACGTCGTGTTGGTCGTCCGCGCCACACCGGTGCCTTGCGCCTCGGTGGTCACCGTTGGACGGCGCAGCACGGTATCCGGCGTGAAGGCGGTGATATTGCCACGCGCGTCCTGATTGGACGACAGCATGAAGTCATACCCATTCGTGTTGGTGTAGTTGAACACCTGCGAAGATGCTGGAACCGTGGCACTCGCCACCCGGTCGATGCGGGTGAGCGTCGCATTCATCGCCCACGGTGCGTTCACATCGCGGAAGAAGCTGTAGGTCTCGATCTGGCCTAGGGGGCCGGTCACGTTGCGAACATAATGCTGTAGCGGTTGCGACGGATCGTCCTGGAGATAGTCGATCATATAATGATCAAAGCCACCGGCAAGCTGCACCGAACTCGCAAGGCCGGCATTAGAATAAGAGAAAGTCGATAGGCGCTGATTGTTCTGGTCGACGATCCCCGTCATTGCATAAGGGAAATTCTCGTTTTCGTAAACGTAGCTATGTCGCCACAACGATGCGCCGCTCGCATCCAGATGCTGGGACGACACCAGACGATCCTGTGGGTAATAAGCAACCGCCGTACCTATGCCGGAAGGTGAGCTTTCCGCATATTGCACCGCGGGTGGAGGGGTATCGTACTGATACGTTAGCAAAGTGCCATCGGGGAGATGAAGTTGACTGATCACCTTTTCCGTCGAGCCCTGCGCCGACATCGGGGCATTCTGCCAGTCGATCGTGATTTGTCGGCTAAGGCTGTCGCGGATCCGACTGGGGTATTCGCCGGTGTCGGGATAATCAAAATATTGCTTATAACCGCTTGGAAAATCGTGCTCGATAGGCACAAGGTAGCGGATATAGGGCTGATACTGATAGACGTCTGCTCGACGGAACAGGATGAATTCGCCGTTGCCCATGTCGAGACGCATCTCGGCTGGTCCGTTGGCAACAGACGCTCCTTGAAAGAAATCCGTTCGGTTGCCTGAAGGCGTACCCACCATCGAGAGAGTCCGGCGGCCGATACCCTGTTCGGTGAAAACGAATGAACTCGTGTCGCTCGGCGCCGTCATATAGTCGATAGTGCCGACATCATCGTAGATCTCGGCGAGGCTGTCGTCGGCCTGCGCCACGAGAATGCGCCCCGGGATCAGGCCGTGCCACGTCTCGCCAAATCCTGGAATCTCATGGTCCGCATGAACATTGCGCATACCGCGCTGGATGCTGCGATAATAGCGCGTCACACGCAATAGACCGTCCGCCGTAACGTAGTCCGTTTCAGCTTCGTCCTCGGAGCCCGATGCGATGGAAACCGGATGCGGAACGGTCGGCTGCTGGCTCGCCAGCTTCGCCAGCAAGCAGGGAATGCACTCGGGCATCACATCATCCGGGCGCACGCATCGCAAACCAGCGGTACCGACAAATATTGAGGTCCCGTCAGGGCAATAGAACTCTGCCACACTAGGCAAAATCAGACCGCCATGCCAATTGCAATTAACAAAGTTCGGCTGTCCCGTTCTTGGCGTTGGCGAGTCATAAACGGCGCCAAGGGGCTGGCCATAACGCTGCCATGACGCTCGACACGCCGCATCAGCTGAACCATGATGAATGGCACTCCCTGGGATGCCGTCATCCCACCAGCCCATTGTCGGTGGAGAGGGAGGGGCCAGCGCCTGCGCCGGAGGAGCGAATACGCCCGACAACATCGCCCATACCGACAGAATCACCGCCAACAGCTTCATGGAATACCCCTCCCGCGCGTGTCCCCGGTGCGCGATAGACCCGAAATCGGTCTGATTAGGAGGCGACTATGGATATTGTGGGGCGGCAGTGCAACGATATTTTCGCAGGTATCTTTACCTTCGACTGAATAGACGCTTAATAGCGTTCGACAGGCGGCCGATGACGCCTATAAAGTCACGAGATGGTTAATCCTCCAGTCTGGAGGATATTGCGTATCATGGATTTTGGCATGGTTTTCGGGTGTTCGTGGTGGGAATAGGCCGATCCCAAGAATGGGAAACGTCTGAAAGTCGCAGGAAAAAGGGGTAGGGATGCATCGTTCACGAATCATGGGATTGATCGCGCTGACTGCAGGCTGCATGGCCTTTGCGGTTCCCGCGCGCGCAGGCACCGGCGATGCGCCCCTCAAGACGCACCAAAACCTCGAGGTGCCGCATCTGGTGGAAGCCTTTCAGATGATGCTGATCACGCAGAACCAGTGCATCAATTATGCCTATGACAAGAACGGCAATCGGACGAGCCAGTCGAACACTGCCTTCTCGTCGACGCATCCGGTCTGGGG
Source organism: Sphingomonas-like bacterium B12 (assembly GCA_000333335.1). GTDB lineage: Bacteria > Pseudomonadota > Alphaproteobacteria > Sphingomonadales > Sphingomonadaceae > Solisphingomonas. The sequence continues at coordinate 27,756 of BACX01000250.1, forward strand.
CACCAGCTCCTACCTATGCTTCGCGTGGAGCGCGAACTGATCATCTCGCGATCAAAGTTCAGAATGTACGGAATGCCGCGAGCGGCGGCTCATCATAGCAGGGGGTCAGTATGAGAAATGGGGCGCTACGAATTTCGCTGGCTTTCGGGCTTGGCCTGACCGCGGCTTCATCCGCCTTCGCCGCGTGCACCGTGCCGAACAGCATCAGTAACGGCCAGGTTGCCGACGCATCAAAGGTGATGGGCAACTTCACAGCCGTCGCAAACTGCGCGGACGCCAAGAGTCCCGCCGGGTCGACGAATGGTGTCCAGATCAACGGCGGGTCGGGTGTGCTGGGAAGCGTTGCCCCGCTGACATCGGGACAGGTTCTGATGGGCGTCACCGGTGGTCCTCCCGTCGCCGGCACAATCAATGCGGGCGCAGGGATCAGCATCAGCAACACCGCAAACTCGATCACGATCTCTTCGGCCGGCGGCGGTGGCGGCGGTTCCGACATCGTCATGGCGCTCGGCGCGGCCTGGGCGAAGGAGATGGTTCTTAACGGCGGCGCCATCACGGCTGGTGTCACCCGCTCGGTCAAGGCCGACCTCGGCGCCTATGTCGGCCTGAGAATAGTGGCCAATACAAACACGGGCTATTCAAATCGGGCCGTCAGCTCGGTCACCTATACCGTGCCTACGGGCGCAGTCGCTTACGTCGTGCACGCGAAGGTCAGCGATGCCGAGTCCACGAACCAGGGCTTTTATGCGGTTCGGCTGTATAACGTGACCAAGAACACCGTCGCCGCAGGAACGTCTGGCGATAGCTTGCGGAATGTCCCCTCCGCTTCGCCCGGTACGGCGGCTTGGCAT
>BACX01000249.1 GCA_000333335.1 Sphingomonas-like bacterium B12
CGATTCGAGGCATAATAGTGCAGTAGAGGCAATCGACACGGTGTCGCTGATCGCTTCGATTTTTGCCGAGAAGGCCACGGATTCTTGTAACATCACGCCTCGGATGGATTCGTATCACCTGCGCCTGACCCCGTCGCGCCATGGCCGGATTGATGAGCGTAGCAAGATGTCGAGGTGTGACGCCCGACAACGGATGGAGTCGAGTGTACGGCCCATCTCACTCGCGATGGCAGACAATGGCTGTCTGGCCACGACGCGCTGGCGAAGCTCTAAATCGGCGTCGGCGCATGCGTTCGACACTGTCCGCGTCGATCTGCGCGTCACTGAACAGCGTGACGGCGATGTCGATCTGTGATGCACCGGCCGCACGTAGGTCCCAGGCGGCGAGCGCGAGCGACCAGCGCATCGATATCGGGTCCAGCGGATAGAGATTGCGCGGCAGACGGCCGAGGCGCTTCAACGCCTCCAGGCGAGACAGGCTGAGAAGCCGCTGACGCAGATGGGCGAACCCCGACAGGTCGTAATGCAGGAAGACCGGGCCGGAGGTCAGGCTCGCGCCATGAACTTCGAGCCGGAGACGTCGCGGGCCATCGGCGATGATCGCATGTTCGAGACCATCGGGCTCGCGGGCAATGACCGCTTCGACAGGGATCCTTGTCAGGTCCAGCGCGTCGGGACCGCCATCACGCGCCGGAATAGCGTGCACGACGAGGATGGACGGATCGTCGCGTGCCGACCAGAACATGGCCAACGCCGGATTTGAACAACCGGCGAAGGCGACAAAATCGCAACCTCACCGAGGGCGAAGACCAAGTCGGATCGAGGATCAGGAGCCGGATCGCGGGAGACGCGCGTACGATCCGCAGTTGGGGGCGACATTGCGCGGCGCTGAGCGCGGATGGATGCCGCAGCCCGAACAGCGCCTCCAGCTCGGTGCGACCGATCCAAGGCGCACCGGGCGCGCGGCGAGGTCGAGCAACCGGGAGCGGCGCCGGAATCTCCGTCATAGCGCGTGTCCATGTTGACCAGGTCAGCCCGAGTTTCGGGCGTTTCGCTGCTCTTCCGATCCGATCGATGGCCTGCCATCGAGACGAAGTTCGGTGCTTTCCAGACCGGTGTCGCGGAGCACGCCCACGATCGACACCGGCCGGGCGACCACTTGCTCAGGGCGGACCGATGTCCAGCGCCAGAGCGGTGGCGTCGAGCCATCGTTCGGTCTGCAGGCGCAATGTCTCGCTCATCAGAACGAAGATCCGCCGGCCATCGGCATCGTCATCGCGGCGCTCGATCAGCTGTCTGGCGGCCAGCCGATCGAGATGCCTCAACGCCGTTGTCTTTGGCACGCCAGTCGATCCGCACAGAGCCGTGACATCGATCGGACGGCCGCTGCATTCGGCAACGTAGAGCTGCAGGATCATGTCCCAGCCCGGTTCGCCGAGGGCAATGGCGGGAAAATAGGAGCTGCGCCGCTGCCGGCTTCTCAGGATCACGCTTGCCAGGGTCTCGCGATCCTTCTCGCGCCGGTCACGGCGAGCAGCGAGGATCACGGACTCGACGATGGATCGGGGGAGTTCGAGCCGGACGCTGACCCGCTCGGTTTCGTCTGTGAGAGGCATGGCCTAGCTCCCGACCGCAGCTGTGGGCTGGCATCGGCCGGCAAACGCCAGGTGCCCAATGCCAGCGCGAAGAGCGACAGATAGGCGTAAGCGCTCAGACCGGTCTCGTAGGCGAGGAGGACGGTTCCCGGAAGAAACCGCCCCGCCACGCTGACGAACAGATCGGCAAGCGCGAAACCAAGCGCCCAGATCGGCCAGAAGCGCGTCGTGGTTATCGCAAGGCGATAAAAGCCGATCGCCACGCCGAGGTCGATGACGAACACGATCCACTCGCCCGGTGCCCAGCTCGCCACACCGGAAAGACGCGCGACGCTGGACAGGCCGGATCCACCAAGGTTGATAACGGCACCCCAGCGTTCCGGCCGCCCACCACGGAACAGGGCATAGCCGCAGATCACGAGGAGCGTGACATCGTAGACCGTCGCGATATCGACGTAGATGGTCATGAAGCATAGTGACCATGGCCGGCCTCCCGAACAAGACGCATCACATTGCGGCAGGCTCGGGTTCGGTGAGGGCGGACGGCACCTTCGGGTCACCTGCGCCCCAATCCGTCACCGTCAGGCCGAGCGCGCGTCCCACTTTCTCGAGACTGAGATGCGCGCGAACACCGAGCTGCCCCTGGCTTTCGGCCAGTGCCGACAAGGCTCCAATTGTCGCCCGGACCGCAGCGTGCCCGATCGCGGGTGACAGACTGTGCGCCTCGCTGATGTCGAGCGTGGTCACCAGAAACTGAGCCGTTTCGCGGGTCGCTTTTACGATCGCATGTTCAGCGCGGCGAAGATCGGTGGCCGCCAGGCGGCTGGACGTGGACAGGTCGTTCATCAAGGCCTCCTTCGGCGCAACCGCGCCGGTCAGGTGTGGATGCCGAGCATGAACGCGATCGCAAGGACGACCATCGCGGCAACGGTGAGACCCGCCGGGGCCGCGATCGCGATGATCGAAGCCCACGCAAGCACCTGCTGCCGGGACATGGCATTCAGCGGCCCCGCCGTGTTCGGCAAAGGCCATGGAAGCGGCCAAAGCCCCGCTCGGGAATAGAAAAACGTTACACCCTTGGGGTGTAAACGTTCTACCCGGACCTCATAATCGTGAAAAAGATCGGCTGCGATGAAGCGGCTGCCGACCCCGAGCGTCTTGCACGCCAGCAGCAGGTGTTTGTCTACAGCTTTGGACGTCGTGTTTTCGCGATAGGCGATTTCGCCTGAGGGCAGACGGTCGGAATGCACCCAGCGGAGATAGACACGCTGCCGCTCGCTTAACCGCTCAAAAACCGCGTCGTCCATGGCATTACCCTCAACGCTACTACGGTAACGAGCACAGAATGGGAGTTGAATGGACCAAGATCAATCCGCCCGAAGCGGGAAGGCGGTCGAAATGCGTAGACAGAAATGCGATTTCGAGCGAAAGCAATTGCTCCTCTGTTTTCGTCGACTCGCTGTCAACGCGCCTGAGGCGGTCGGCAGGCGTTGAACGGATAGGAGCGAATAGGCTGAAGACTGGCACTTCTTCCTGCGGTGGGACCGCGACAAAAATGATTTTGTAGTCAGCCGCTGTTCGTCGTCCGCGCGCAGCGCCGCGATGTGCCGCTCGACGTTGTCTGAGAACGCGGCATATCCGCGGCTCCGCTTCCGGCGAGCCGACTTCCTTTCGCCGATTACTGCGCTACCGATTCTTGCAGTTGTGCTACTCAACCTGACTGAACAGCGCGCCGCACCTCTGACAGCGTCGTGCGATTCGCTGCCACCAAAGCCAAGCCATGTCCAAACAACGTTTCGGCCGGCACAGTCGGGTTAGATACAGCTTCCGCGCGGGCGTCGCGCACGACATCGCGAAGCGTCGCATCGATCTCCAGCACCTCGATCAGCGGCGCCCGCCCCCTATAGCCGGTTTGCTGACAGGCGGGGCAGCCTGTTGCCTCTCCGACGCTTGTGGGCACCCGCAGGCCGATCCGTTCATATTCGGCGATTTCTTCCGCAAGCGGCGCACGCTCGTTGGCGCACTCCCCGCATAGCGTCCGGATCAATCTCTGCGCAATGACCGCATTGACGGTGGACGCTGCTAGGTAGGGTTCGATCCCAATATCGGTGAGGCGGGTGAAGGCGCCCAGCGTGCTGTTGGTGTGCAGCGTCGACAGCACCAGATGCCCGGTCAGCGCCGCACGCAGCGCGATCTCGGCGGTTTCCTTGTCGCGTATCTCGCCGATCATCAGGATGTC
>BACX01000248.1 GCA_000333335.1 Sphingomonas-like bacterium B12
TTCCAGCGAGGACGTCGAGCGTTTCGCGAAAGTCTTCGCCGCGAGCAACGGTCGGCCGACCGCAGATCAGCTGCAGAAGGGATATCTGGATCCGGGTTCCTACGGCGTCCGCGTATTTACGCCGGATCGCATCATCGACGGCCGTCATCTGGCGGCCAAGATCGCGTTGGATCCGTCGAAGTACCAACGGGCCATCAGCGAATGCCTGCCACGCCTCGGCCAAGCTGAAGCGGATTTGCGCGCAATCTATCTGGCACTGCACGGACTGCTTCCCGACGAGCCGCTTCCCCAAATCTATGTCGTCATGGGTGCGGGCAATTCCGGTGGAACGGCGGGACCTGGCGCTCAGGTCCTCGGCTTGGAAGTGCTCTGCGCCGAAAATCCCGACGCGGCGGCTTTCGCGCGCACGCTGCGCCGTTTCTTCGGCCATGAAACCGTCCACACGTTCCAGCATGATGCAAAATATGCAGACCACTCGCCGCTGCTTGCGGAAGCCCTCACGGAAGGCGCGGCCGATTTCATTGCGGGGTTGGTGACGGGCCAGACACCGGAGCCCGCTCGCGCTGCCTGGGCGCAACCGCGCGAGGCGGACCTGTGGAAGACGTTCCGTGCCGATATGCTGACGACCAAGCCCAATGCGGCCAGTCGTTCGCCGGCGGCCGCGAACGCGGCAACGCACAGATGGCTAGAGAATTACGGTTCAGCGCCGCCCGGCTGGCCCTATGAGGCTGGCTACTGGGTGGGAATGCGCATCTGGCAGAGCTACTACGACCGCGCTGTCGATAAACATGCTGCCATACGCGACATGCTGACGTGGGACGACCCGGAGCTCGTGCTTCGCAAAAGCGGTTACGCGGGCGGCAGCGTGGCTCCCTAGTCTGCGGCGGACGAACCCGCTTGTGCATCGATGACCGGCAGGCCGTGGGTTGCAGCGCTTGCCTGCTCCATAAGCCCGCTGTGGAATATCCGCCTTACCGACGCGTCCCAGCAATCGACTGGTCTCGGCGCCGCCAAGCGATGGCATCGCCCTGCCCTTCCCTCGCGACCAAGCGCCAGACATCGACCTCAAGCGTGTCGTCTTCCGTCCCCCCAAATGGTCGTTCGTACGCTCGCGATAACGCCGCAGAACGACGCCGGCCGCGCCCGGAAAGGCGCGGCCGGCGCAAATTTTCGAGGCCGGTCACCAGCCGATCGGCCGCCGCCGAGCGGCTGCACGGGGCGTATATCCGCAAGCTCGCGGGGAAGAGACCGGCGTCGCGCGTCGCCGGTCCCCTCTGTCTCACTCTGCCGCGATGGCGAAAGCGGGCTCGGCGGCTAGCGGCTCCCCCGACGACGCCGACGCCATGATCGGGGCAGGCAAGCCCTTCGCCAATGATGCGATGGCCTTGAACCGATCGAGCGTCGCGAAGGGGCGCCCGACATAGGAGGCGGGGGGAAATGCCAGCCATTTCGGTACCCAGTTCGCGACGGGCTTACGGTCATTCTGGCCGGTCAGGCAATCGCGGATGATCGCCTTTTGCGCCTTCACCCGCTCGGTGAGGTTGGCATCGGACACCTTCTTCCCCGCCACCCCGCGCAGCATCGCATTGACCACCTTGCGATCGCGCAAACCATCGAAAAAGGCGTCGTCGGCACGCCACAATGATGCCATGTCGGGCTTGAGCCAGACACCGAGCAGCTCGATGATCATGCTGCCGACATCGAGCGTTTCGCCCATCACCACGGCAAGGATCGAAAGCACCTGCGCGTCCTCGAGCGGCACCAGCCGCGCGAAGATGTCGGCAAGGTTGCGATCCCGGCCATGGCCACCCGCGACGGTCGGGGCCTCGGACGAGAAGCGGAGCAACGCCAGCGCCTCACGACGCCGAGCGTCGAAGATCGTCTCTGCGGCGCTCGTCTCGACGCTTTCGTCGGTGGCGACGCTGCCGCTACGCTGGTTGGCAAGCCTGACGCTCCACAGGATCGAACCGGCGATGGCGTGTGCCACCATCAACCGGAGCGCGGCACCGGGATGATCGAGCAGGACGGCACGCACGGCGGCGTGACGGTGCAGGTCGACATAGCGTTGCAAAGCGCTGGTCGTCTCGGGCCGGTCGGCCTGCGCTGCCGTGCGGTCGGCCTCGGTGGTGGCGGATTTCCCTGCCAGTGCGCGCGCCTGGCGCGCCTCCTTGCCCGACAGCCAGCCCTCGTGAAATTCCACCTCACCATTGTGCCGCACGGTGACGAACACCTTGCCGCCCTTCGCCTTGGGCGTCTTCTCATGCTCGTAGCTGTGGAAATGATGGCCCGGCTCAAGCAGTTCGACATCGGTCCAGCCGTCCGCCTTGTAAGCGTCGATGCGTGCGGCGATCGCCGCGTTCTGCGCTTGCCAGAAGCGGTCGGCGTCGGCGAAGCTGCCATTCTCGCCGAACAGATCGGCGACGATACGGCCCTTATAGGCGTCGAGCGGGAACAGCGCCGCCTTGGTCGAGATATCGGCCCCGAACAGCCATGCTTTCAGCTGGGCGGCCATGGGCGCGGTGCTGTCCTCGCTGTCGTACAGCTTGAGCCAGTCGCGCTGCTGGGCCTTAGTCGCGAGCGTCAGCAGGCGCACGGTGCGGGTGTCGATCGCCTCGGCGCGGTAGAGGTCGCGAATGCGCGGCAGCAGATTGCCGAGCGCGAGGATTCGGCGGACGGTGAGGTCGGGAAGCCCGAAAGTCAGTCCGATGTCCCCGATCGTGCGCCCCTTCTTCACCATGCGGGCGAAAGTCTCCCATTGCGTCACCTCGTCGGGATCGAGGCGCGCGATATTCTCGATCAGCGAGGCTTCCAGCGCGGCGGCATCGTCACCAGCCTCCATGATCGCGCAGGGGACGGGTTCAACATCGCCCCCTTGTGCGCGCTGCTCGTCGCCGACGATCAGGGCGGCATGGTAGCGGCGGCGTCCGGCGACGATCTCGAACAGGTCGTCGTCGTTGCTCGGCCGCACGAGCAGCGGCACGAGGATGCCGCGTGCGCGAATGGTGGGGAGGATATCGGCAACGTCCGGGTCTTGCGGTCGTGCCGCATATTGGCGGCGGACACGCAGAGCTTGCCAAGTTCGATATGGGCGAGTTTCATGGAAGATGCTCCTTGTCGGGAGTGGACCGGCCCGTCCGAGGTGTTGACGGATGCGACGGGCGGGCCGGTTTCACGATGCGCGGGAAAGAGCCCGCGCGCTCATCCGTCCGATCGGAACGGGATCTCAGGGTTGCGCAGGCGAGCCAAGGTCACGCGCCGGCGCGACGGTGGCGAGAAGGTCGTCGGCCTCGGTGATATGGCCCGCGATGTGTGCCGCCTCGGCGTAGACGCCGAGCGGGTATGGGCCTTCGAAGTGGAGGTCTCGCTCGATCCGCATTCCCCAAGGGAGGCGGACTGCCGCGATGGCCGACAGGCTGAAATGGCCGGATTCGGGACATGGGAAGCCCATGTCGGCGACTCCGAACAGGGTATCGCCATCGGCATCCGGTTCGGTCGCGATAAAGACGGCGGGGCCGGCAGGATTGAACAGTTTCAGCAACGGCACGAGGTCGGGTTCGGCTCGTCCGGACCGCTGCGCGTTGCGGTGAATGATCGCATCCGCCCGAAGCGCGAAGCGGATTTCGGGGGGAAGGAGGATCATAGCTCCGCCTCCATTCCAACGATGCTGCGCATCATCGGAATCTTGGAAGGCTGCGCCACGAGCCTCCCTTCGAGCGCACCCGCCGCCGTCTTGTCCGTGTCGAAACCGAGGATGTAATCGGCCGCCTTGCTGGCCTGCGAGGCGGCGCGGAAGATGGCGCGCGAATCTTCCTTTAAAAGATCAATCCACGATGCTAGATAGTCGGCGTGACGGACGGTCGGGAGGATTCCGAGCGATGCACAGACAAAAGCGCTCGACATCTCGGCAACAAGCTCTTCACGGGCGTAGAGCTTTGTTCCAAAGCTGCCCGTCTGATCGCGCCCCAATCTTTTGCTCGAACCCGTCCAATGCCCGAGTTCGTGAAAGCATGTCCGATAATAGTTGATCTGTTCGCGAAACGCGGGCTGCGGCGGCACCTGGATGTAATCGAGTAAGGGCACGTAGAAGGCCCTGTCACCGCCGATGCGGAAGTCCGCGCCGGTCGCCCCGATCAGCGCCTCGGCATGGGGGATCAGCTCGCGCTCGGGCAGCGCCACGGGATCGGCCGCGAGTCCCGGCCGTAGCCCCTCGCATTGCGCGACATTGAACAGGATGTAGGTTTTCAGGAAGGGTACCGCCTTGGGATCGTCGCCCGTCGCGGCGGCGCGATGCTTCTCGGCCTCGGGGACGAAGCGGTCGGCATAGACCACCATCGTACCCTTCTCGCCCTTGCGGACGTGCCCGCCCGCCTCGATCGACTGCTTGAAGGTGAGCCATGTCTGTGACGCGAAGCCGCGCGAAATCGCGGCACCCCACAGGAACAGGATATTCATTCCCGAATAGCGCCTTCTGGTCAGGGCGTTGACCGGCAGGGCGGGTCCACGGCAGGCGCTGGCATCCCACGGCTGGACCCAGGGCACGCGGCCTGCTTCCAGTTCGGACACGATTCTGGCGGTGGTCTCGGCATAGATGTCGCGCGGACGTGCGCCATCCTTGCCGCGCGCGCCGCGCGCGGTTCCCTTCGTCATGGCGAAGGCTCCTTTTCGATGTCAGGAAAGGCGGGGGAGGATCATCCTCCCCCGAGTGGCTCAGTCGTCGCGATCGTCGGCGAAGCGGTCGCTGCCCGAACGTCCGTCGACCGGGAACCGCTGATCCGGCAGCTGGATATCGTCCGCCTCCAGCCGCCGCCGCTGAGCGGTGCGGCGCACGACGTTCCAGACGCTGTCATCCTGCCGCGAGCGGAAGATGCGGATCGGCACGAAGCCGGACTGGGTGGTATCGATATAGCCACCGAAATAGATTTCGCCGCTGTCCTTGGCCGCCCGTTCCCAGATCGAGCCCAGCCGCACCACGCGACCGCGCGGGCTCCTGGTCTTGAGATTGAAGAGAGGGGCGCGGGGATTGTCGGACTGAACCTTCTCCAGAAAGACGTTGGGGAAGTCAAAGCCGGCCTCCGCGATATAGCCGGACACGCCTTTGTCGTTGCGGATCATTTCGCCTATGTTCATGATCTTTACTCCATCTGGATAGATCTCTTCAGTTCGTCAGAAGGAATTCCTCTCACCCCACTGACATCTATACTTATACAGGATTTGACATTCTCAACCCACCGCGTTGTTTTCTTGACAGATTTCCGTCGTGCCTGGTGAGTCTGAGCATCCCCGGGCGCCGCGGCCAGCGGCCCAGCAAAGAGCGAAAGCGCATGAGCCGCGCAGGAGCGCGGCCCATTCCGCAAATTCCCACGAGGGCCGGGGGCACATGTCCGGTCCGATCCATCGCACCCGGAGCCGTCCTCGCAGGGGCTCAAGGGCCGCGTAGCGCGTCTTGGCGGCAACAGGCACGGGAGGAGCCTAGCGCAGCCCAAGCGAAACCGGGCCGGCGCTGCGCCTCGCGCAGACTGACGCCGCCGGCTCGGTGTCGCTCAGGCGAAGCTTGGTGACGACGCAACTCGTTGCCGCCGAACCGGTGCGCGGCACGCCAGAGACGCTGAGAGGCGGTGGACGGCGCGATGGTTCGGGCCGGCGCACGGCCCTCCTTCCTCAGCGAAGCTGCCTGCCGATTGCCGGTCTCAGGCGCCTCGCTGGCCGTGATATCGACCGCCCCCGCACGCGCAGCGCCAGCGATCGTCGCCGGAACGGGCGAGACGCCAAAGGCGGCTCGACGAAGCCTGCATTGTTGCGGGCCGAGCAGAGCGCGGTGCGGCCGGACGGCCGCAGGCGCCAATGGAGCGATCCGTCGTCGTACCGTCGAACTGTCCCGACGTCCGGATCTATGCCACCGGCTCCGCCTTGGTAGCGGACGGCTCGGAGGCAAAAGTAGCCCGACCGGCTTCCTCATCGGCACGCCGGGCGAAGGCATATCCTGCGATCGTCAGCCGGTCTTTCTCTGCCGGATCGTCGCTCCGCAGTGCGCGGAGGAAGCATTGTTGTGCTTCGAAGCGAAGTCGCACGATATCCATCAGTTACACCTCATGGAACGTGCGTTCGACTTTTACACTCAACAGACTGTGATCAATATTGGTGAATGGCCGGTCCATTTTGGTCCATTTTGGACCAAATACGATCACCGTCTCGCGGCCAGCCCTCTATGGCCAGCCCCCGCCATCATCCCGAACGGGAGACAGGAAGCGCCGATAGCCCGCCATGACGCGTCGATCGGCGAGATTGAGAAGACGCGCCACGCGCTTGCGCATGCGTTCGACACTGTCCGCGTCGATCTGCGCGTCACTGAACAGCGTGACGGCGATGTCGATCTGTGATGCACCGGCCGCACGTAGGTCCCAGGCGGCGAGCGCGAGCGACCAGCGCATCGATATCGGGTCCAGCGGATAGAGATTGCGCGGCAGACGGCCGAGGCGCTTCAACGCCTCCAGGCGAGACAGGCTGAGAAGCCGCTGACGCAGATGGGCGAACCCCGACAGGTCGTAATGCAGGAAGACCGGGCCGGAGGTCAGGCTCGCGCCATGAACTTCGAGCCGGAGACGTCGCGGGCCATCGGCGATGATCGCATGTTCGAGACCATCGGGCTCGCGGGCAATGACCGCTTCGACAGGGATCCTTGTCAGGTCCAGCGCGTCGGGACCGCCATCACGCGCCGGAATAGCGTGCACGACGAGGATGGACGGATCGTCGCGTGCCGACCAGAACATGGNCAACGCCGGATTTGAACAACCGGCGAAGGCGACAAAATCGCAACCTCACCGAGGGCGAAGACCAAGTCGGATCGA